>JAIRNL010000115.1 GCA_031258035.1 Azoarcus sp.
ATCATCCAGAGCCTCGACCTCTTGCGCCCGATCTATTCCAAAACCGCCACCTACGGCCACTTTGGCCGCGACGAGCCGTCATTCACCTGGGAAAACACCGACAAAGCCGCCGCGCTGGCTGCGGCGGCGGGGCTTTGACGAGGCTTACCCCCCCCGGTTTAACAGGCTGGTGAGAAACTCCGAGCGCTTTGTGCTGGAAAAAACGAACGGAAGGGTAAATTCCGAAAGGAATCACGAGTCTCTCACCACCCTGCTAAGCTTCGCAAATATTTTCACTTAGGCATTTCCCCCATTGCCGCCATGATGGCGCGGCCTGATTACCCCTGTCCGCGCCCATGGGGAAACCACAAGGCGCGCCAACCCGCTTCTCTCATACCCGACCGATGCCATGACCCGAGCCCTGCATTACCTCGATTCCGTTCCCGATACCCGCGACCCCGCGGAATATCTTGCCGCGCTCGAGCGCCTGCGCTGGGAAAAACTGCAAAAACAGATTCGCTACGTCTGGGGCAACAAGGATTATTACCGCCAACGCTTTCAGGAGGCGGGCGTCGCGTCGCCCGACGATATCAAGAGCCTTGCCGACTTTCGCCGCCTGCCCGCTTTTCTGGACAAGGCGCGTCACCGCGATTCGCAGGACGAATCGCTCAGGCGATACGGCCATCCCCTCGGCCTGCACCTCACCACCGCGCCGGAAAACGCCATCCACCTCGCCGCGACCTCCGGCACCACGGGAACGCCGACTTTCTACGTTTTCAGCCGCAAGGATCTCGAACTCACCTACAAAGTGCTTGGCCGCATGTTCAAGGTCGCGGGCATCCGCCCCGGCGACACCACCTTTCATGCGTTTGGACTCTCCCTGTGGCTGGCTGGCATCACCTACGCGCAGGCGCTGGAAGCCTATGGCGCAAGGCCCGTCACCGTGGGCGCGGAAGGCGGCGTGCCGAAAATCCTGCGCTACATCGAACTCACCCGTCCCCGCGCGCTCTTCGCCACGCCATCCATGGCCAATCAGCTGATCGAGCGCGCCCCCGCCGAAATCGGCAAACCGGTCGGCGCGCTGGGCATCGAAATCCTCTACGTCACCGGCGAGCCGGGCGGCAGCCAACCCGCCTTCCGCCGACGGGTGCGCGAACATTTCGGCGCAAAGGTTTTCGATGCCACCGGCGGCGCCTGGCTCAACGGCACCATCACCTGCGATGCCGAACACGCCCACGGCATGCACTACATGGCCGAGGACTATTGCTTCCGCTACGACCTCGTCGACCCGGAGACCAAGGCGCCGCTGGAAATCCGCGACGGCGCGGTCGGCGAAGGCATCCATACCGCGCTGGAATACGAAGCCGCGCCCGCGTTCCGCAACGCCACCGGCGACATATTGCGCCTCTCCGTCGGCGAATGTCCCGGTTGCGGACACTTCGGGGTACGCATGGAAATCATCGGGCGCGCCGACGACATGCTGATGGTGAAAGGGGTCAAGGTCTATCCCGCCGCCATCCAGAAGATCGTCCATCATTTCCAGCCCAGACTCTCCGGCGAACTGCGCATCCGCCTCGACGCGCCGCCCCCCAGCGTGACGCCCCCCCTGCGGCTTGCGGTCGAGGCGGGAGAAGGCGCGCCGCAATCCGAATGGCCGGAACTGGGCAAGGCGCTCGAACAGCGCATCCGCGAACTACTCGCCTTTCGCCCCGTCGTCAGCGTGCTTCCCTTTGGCAGCCTGCCGCGCACCGGCGCGAAAACCCGGCTGATCGAAGTCGTCGCGCCTTGAAAGTCGGTGCCACAGCCGGGGAAGACCCACCCATTGCCTACATGGCCCGCACCCGCGCGTGGTACCTCTCCCTGGGCTATGACAACCCCTATGTCTGGGCGCATCACGACGATGCGCCATGGACGCCGCTGGCTCGGCCAATCCGCGCCACCACCATCGCGCTCGTCACCACCGCCGCCCCTTGGCAGCCGGACAAAGGCGACCAGGGGCCGGGCGCGCCCTATAACGCCGCCGCCAAGTTCTACCGGGTCTATTCCGGCGACACCGCGTCCGACCACGATGTCCGCATCTCACACGTGGCCATCGACCGCAAGCACACCCGCATGGACGACAGCGGCGCGTGGTTTCCCCTGCCCCTGATGCGGCGGCGGGCCGCGGCGGGCGCATTCGTCCTCGCCTCGCGTTTCCACGGCTTTCCCACCAACCGCAGCCAGCGCCAGAGCCGTGAAGTCGACGCCCCCGAACTGCTTGCCCGCTGCCGCGCCGATGGCGTCGATGCCGCGCTGCTCGTCGCCAACTGCCCCGTCTGCCATCAAAGCCTCGGTCTCGCCGCCCGCCATCTCGAAGCCCATGGCATCGCCACCGTCCTCATGGGCTGCGCCCGCGACGTGGTTGAGCATTGCGCCGTGCCGCGCTTTCTCTTCAGCGATTTCCCGCTCGGCAACGCCGCCGGCCGCCCGAATGACCCGGCCTCGCAGGCCGCGACGCTCGACCTTGCCCTGCAACTGCTGGTAGAAGCCCAAGAGCCGCGCACCACCTGGAAATCGCCCCAGATCTGGCTCGGGCCCCCCGACTGGAAATGCGACTACGCCAACCCCGAACGCCTGACGCCGGCGGAACGCGCCCATCTCCGCGCGGCGGCGGAAGCCAGCCGCATCGAAGCCAGGAAGCTGCGGGAAAGCGTGCTGGCTGAGTGACATCCGTAAGAGCGGATTCATTGGCGCGACCCATATCCCGAACCCGTCCCCCATATCCGGTTTGCGCAAATATTGACAGCTATTTCCAAAAGCCATACGCTTCGCCGCTCTTCCTGGGCGTATCTTCCTGGGCGACAGGGACAACCCTTGCAAGGACGACGAACCATGCACAGAGCACTGACGGCGCACACGCCCCTGGGCGAAAAATGGTGGGCGGTGAGCCTCACGGGACGGGAGGCGCTCAGCGAACCGTTCGCGTTCCATCTCGAACTCGACGCCGACGATCCGAACATCGACACCCAGGCGCTCATCGGCGAAGTAGCCGCCGTCGAACTCGAAGCCCAGAACGGCCTCGTGCGCTGGTTTTCCGGCCAGATCGTGCGCGCCTCGGCGAAAGGCCGGCACGGCAGGCACTGGCGCTACAAAGCGACGCTCGCCCCGAAACTGTGGCACGCCTCGCGGCGGTCGGACTTTCGCATCTGGCAGAACCTCACCATCCCCGCCATCGCCAACGACGTCCTCGAAGCCAACGCGCTGCGCTACGAATGGCGGCTGAAGAACACCTACAAGACATGGGAATACCTCGTCCAGTACGACGAAACCGACCAGAATTTCCTCTGCCGCCTCTTCGAGCACGAAGGCATCTACTACTGGTTCGAACACGGCGCGCAGGGCGAGACGCTGATCCTGGGCGACCACTTCACCACCCATGAAACCTTCGGCGGCTATGAGACGATCCCCTTCTACCCGCCGGACATAGCACGCCCCGACGAAGACCACTACTTCAGCTGGAGCGCGGCGCGCGAGCCGGAACCGGGCCGCTACGCGCACCGGGACTACGACTTCAAGCGTCCCTCGAAAGACCTCGCCACG
>JAIRNL010000131.1 GCA_031258035.1 Azoarcus sp.
CAGGCGGCGCACGACATCGATGTGCCCGTTGCGGCCGGCAAGCATGAGGGCATCGGACAGGTTGGGCGTCAGGGCATTCACGTCGGCGCCGGCGGCAAGCAGCTTTTCGACGACGGCGAGCTTGCCTTCGAGGGCGGCGTAGTGCAGTGCCGTCCAGCCGCTGCCGCTGCCGTCGACCTTCGCCCCCTTGGCGAGCAACAGGTCGAGCACTTTTTCGTCGCCGTGCAGGGCAGCCAGCATCAGGGCCGAATCGCCCTTGTGGTTGCGCAGATCCAGCTTCGGGCCGAAACGCAACAGGGCGGCCACCGTCTCGGCATTGCCTTCGCGGGCGGCGAGGATGAGCAGGGAATTACCGTTACCGTCCGCGACATCGGCAGAGGCGGCGCGGCTCTCGATGAGCCGGACGAGCGTGCCGGTGTCGCCGCGGCGGGCGGCGGTGCGCGCTTTTTCGTCGTTGTCGGCAAGGGCGGGCGCGCTCGCAAGGAGCGCGAGGGCGGCAAGGGCGGCGGCAAGCATCCTGCCGGGCATGGGGCGAAAGGTTTCAGACATGATGGGCATGGCGGAACAGACGGAAAAAGTTGTCGGTCGTGGCCTGCGCGATGACCGTGAGCGGCACGCCGCGCAGGATGGCGAGTTCTTCGGCGACATGTCTCACCCAGGCTGGTTCGTTGGTCTTGCCGCGATGCGGCACCGGGGCGAGGTAGGGGGAATCGGTCTCGATCAGCAAACGGTCGAGCGGCACCCAGGCGGCGACTTCCTTGAGCGCGACGGCGTTCCTGAAAGTGACGATGCCCGAGAAGGAAATATAGAAGCCCAGAGCCAGCGCGGCTTCGGCGACCTGGCGCGATTCGGTGAAACAGTGCATGACCCCGCCACAGGCGGCGGCATCTTCTTCTTGCAGGATGCGCAGGGTATCGGCGGCGGCATCGCGCGTATGGACGATGAGCGGCTTGCCGCAAGCCTTCGCGGCGCGGATGTGGGTGCGAAAGCGGGCGCGCTGCCACTCGGGCGCATCCCTGTGCCAATGGTAGTCGAGCCCGGTTTCGCCGATCGCCACGACCCTGTCGTCGTCGGCAAGCTCGCACAGCCGGGCGACATCCGGCTCCTCGCAGCCGGTATTGTCCGGGTGCACGCCGACCGAGGCCCAGTATTCGGGATGGCGGTCGACCAGGGCGCGCAGGCGCGGAAAATCTTCGAGCCGGACGCCGACGCAGATCGCCTGCCCGACATCGTTTGCGGCCATCGCGGCGAGCACTTCCTGCTCGCGCGCCCCCAGTTCCGGAAAATCGGCGTGGCAGTGGGAGTCGACGAACATCAAAGCGTGTGGGTGGGGCGGCCGGAATTGAGGTGGCCAGCGAGGATCTGTTCGATCCTGCTGCGCACCAGCCTGCCGGTCTCATCGGCCGCGAACTGCACGCCCACGCCCTGCGCCTTGCTGCGTTGCGCGCCGGCGGGCGTAATCCACACCACGGTTCCGGCAACCGGATGCTTGGCCGGATCATCCAGCAACTGCATCATCAGGAAAACTTCGTCGCCCAGTTCATAGCGTTTGGCGGTGGGCAGGAAGATGCCGCCGTTGCCCAGGAAAGGCATATAAGCGGCATAAAGCGCGGATTTGGAATTGATGTGCAACGACAGCACGCTCGGGCGCGCCGTGCGGGGTAGTGGCGTCTCGCTCAAGGCCGGACTCCTTTCATCGTTCGCGCATAGCGCATCAGCATGTCTTCCAGGAACAGGCGCGGGTTGAGCGGATGAGCCGCCACCCGGCGGATATTGACGAAGTCATTGTAGCAGTTGCCGGCCGCCGCCACGCTCATGCGCCCGGAAAGCCGCGCCAGACATTCGCCCTGCGCCGGGAAATATCTCACGCGCCCCCCCAGCCGCAGGGCGGCGAGATCGCTCACCCAGCGCTGCATCCAGTCGACCAGCATCGGCAGGCCGAAGCCGGCGGCGAGCGCCGCCTTGTCTTTCTTGATCCAGGCTTCCCATTGCCCGGCGAGCCGCAAGGGGTCGATCTCGTCCGTAGCCAGATCCTTCACGAAGCGCGCGAACAGCGCCTCGAACCCCTGCTCGGCCAATCTGCGCGCGGCCAGCGGCATGCCGCCGCACAAAGCCAGCAGGCCGGCGGAGACGCGCCCCGCGTCGCCCTGCTCCGCCCGCCAGCGACGCAAGGCGCTTTCGTCGGGAGGCGGGATGTGCCATTGCTGGCAACGGCTGCGAATGGTTGGCAACAGCCTGCGCGACGCGCAGGAGACGAGCACGAAGACGCAGCCTTGCGGCGGCTCTTCGAGCAGTTTGAGAAGCGCGTTGGCGGTGAAGGGATTCATCGCCTCGGCCGGATCGACGATCACCACCCGCCGACCGCCGCGATGCGCGGTCATGGTCAGGGCTTCCTGCACGGCGCGCACCTGCTCGATGACGATCCAGGCCGATTTCGCCTTGCCCTCGCCGCCGCCCGCCCCGGCGGTCTCGCCAGCCCCGGCGGTCTCGGCGGCTTCGCCCGCGGCGTTGCGCGCCGCCGCGCTCTCCGGCGTCAGGCGGCGCAGATCGGGGTGCGTTCCCGCTCGCCGCCATTGGCAGGGCGTGCAATGTTCGCATGCCTGCCCGTCGGCGGCTGGCGCCTCGCAGAGCAGGCGCGCGGCCAGCGCCTCGGCCAGATCGCGTTTGCCCAGGCCCGGCGCGCCGGTGACGAGAAGCGCGTGCGGCAGGCGCTCGCCAAGCGCGAGCAGGCGCGCCCACGACGGTTCGAGCCAGGGGAGCATCACAGCCACGCCTTTTCGGCGATTGCGGCCTCGATCGCGGCGGCGATGACCTCCGGCGGCTGCGTGGCGTCGAGCACCCGGAAGCGTTCCGGCTCGCGGCGCGCCCGTTCCAGATAGGCCGCGCGCGCGCGCTCGAAAAAGTCGCGCCGTTCGCGCTCGAAACGGTCAGGATCGGCGCCGCTGGCCGCGACCCGCGCCGCGGCCAACGCCGGCGGCAGATCGAACAACAAAGTGAGATCGGGCGCGAAACCCGGATGTACCCAGGCTTCGAGCGCATCGCAACGCGCCGCGGCCAGACCGTGGCCGCCGACCTGATAAGCGTAAGTCGCATCGGTGAAACGGTCGCTCAGCACCCAGACGCCGGCAGCCAGCGCCGGCTCGATCACCGCCGCGAGATGTTCGCGCCGCGCCGCGAACATCAGCATCGCCTCGGTATCGACGTGCATCTCCACATCGAGCAACAAGGCGCGCAACTTTTCGCCCAGACAAGTGCCGCCCGGCTCCCGGGTGCGCAACACCTCGCGCCCGCGCGCCCGGAGCGCATCGTCGAGCCGGGCGATCTGCGTGCTCTTGCCCGCGCCGTCGATGCCCTCGAACGTGATGAAACGGCCGCGCGCATCCCTCATCTTTTCGCCACCCCCTTGTTGCGCTGGCAGCGGTCGACCGCCCGGTTGTGCTCGTTGAGCGTGCGCGAAAACTCGCTGCTCCCCTTGCCACAGGCGACGAAATACATCATGTCCCCGCCCTCGGGATGCAAAGTGGCGCGCAGCGAAGCCAGCCCCGGCATCGCAATCGGCGTCGGCGGCAGGCCGGTACGGGTATACGTATTCCACGGCGTATCGGTCTGCAAATCGTTGCGGCGCAGATTGCCGTCGAACTTCCCGCCCATCCCGTAGATGACCGTGGGATCGGTTTGCAGCGGCCAGCCCACGCGCAGGCGGTTGATGAACACGTTGGCGATGCGGGTGCGATCCTCCTCGCGGCCGGTTTCCTTCTCCACGATCGAAGCCAGGATCAGCGCCTCGTAAGGCGTCTTCAGGGGCAGATTGGCATCCCTCGCCTGCCACTCGTCGGTGAGCCGCGCCGTCATGGCGCGATAGGCGCGGACGAACACCGCCAGCGCGCTCGACCGCTTGTCGAACGCATAAGTATCGGGAAAAAACAAACCTTCGAGATGCTTTTCCTTCGCGCCGACGCGGGCGAGAAGCTCGCCATCGGAAAGACTCGCGGTATCGGGCAGCAGATCGGGGTGCTTCTCCAGCGCGGCGCGTATCTGCCGGAACGTCCAGCCCTCGACCAGCAACACCGAACCCTGCGAGACCTCGCCGGATTCCAGCTTGCGGATCACCCCCCACGGCGTGATGCCCGCCTTCACCGCGTAGCTGCCAGCCTTCACCTGATGCGCCCGCCCGGTCAGGCGAGCCAGCCACGTGAGCAGCGGCGGATAAACCCCGACCCCGGCGCGCGAAACCGCCTCGGCCGCCTGTCGCATCCCCGCCCCGCGCGGCACGGTGAACTCCGTCGCGCCCCGCGCCACTTTCAACGGCTGCCCGGCATACCACCAACCGATTCCCGCCACTGCGGCCGCTGCGAAAAAAACGACCAGCACAAGCCGGAAAAAGAGTCTCTTCATCGGAACAAAGGCAAAAGGGGCTACTGAAAGGGGCCCTATAATACTGCACCCCTCGACTTCTCCCGTCCGAAATGAGCACGTGGACTGATTATCTTGCCCGCAGCGGCGCCAGGTTCGACCACGCCAACTTCGCCATGGATTTCGGCTCGCGGCAGGCCGATGCCGACACCCTGGCCAGTGGCGCCGTGGCCGTCCCGCTCGTCCATCTCGGACTGCTCCAGGCCGGCGGCGACGAAGTCGCGGGCTTCCTGCACAACATGTTTTCCAACGACCTCGCCCGCCTGCCCGCCGACGCCGCCCAATGGACAAGCTTCAACACCGCGCGGGGTCGCGTGCTGGCCAATTTCCTGCTCTGGCGCGACGGCAACGGCTACAGCCTTGCCCCCGCCGCCGACATCGCCCCGGCGCTGCTGCAAAAACTCTCCCTCTACATCCTGCGCAGCAAAGTCAGGCTCACCCCCCCGCCCCCGGAACGGGTGCTCATCGGCCTCGCCGGCCCCGTGGCGGGCGACCATCTGCAAGAAGCGGGCCTGCCCGTACCCGGAGACGACATGCGGCAAGCCCACGACGGTAGCCGGCGCACGATCCGGATCAAGGACGCGCTCTTCATCATCGAATCCGCCGCCGCCGACGCGGCCCCCATCTTCGCGGCCCTGCTCGATGCCGGCGCGCGCGCCGGCGGCACCGCGAGCTGGCATCTCGCCACCATCCGCGCCGGCCTGCCGCTCGTCACCGCCGCGACCCAGGAAGCCTTCGTCGCCCAGATGCTCAACCTCGAACTCATCGGCGGCGTCAGCTTCTCGAAAGGCTGCTACCCCGGCCAGGAAGTCATCGCCCGCACCCAGCACCTGGGCAAACCGAAACGGCGCACCTTCCGGCTCGGCATCCCGGTGACGCCCACCGAGACGGGCGTGGGCACCGCCCTGTACGCGGAAGAAGAAGCCGAGCAGCCGGCGGGCACCATCGTCGCCTTCGCCCCGCTGCCCGGCGGCGGCGAAGCGCTGGCCGTGCTCCGGACGCATTGCGTCGACGAGGGCGTGGGAATCCACGTCGGCGCCCCCGACGGGCCGCGCGCCGAACTGCTCGGGCTGCCTTACGACATCCCGCGCTAGCGGCCCCGGTCTCACCTGCCCATCGGCGTCTCGAACAACAGCCGCAACCCCGGCGCGGCGCGCAGGCTGTGCGGCAGCAGGTAATCGCCCGCGGCCAGAGGGATATCGAGATGCTCGAAACGCGCCCCGAGGTCGACCCCGGCACGCAGCCAGGCGCGCCAGACGAGCGTCGTGCAGTACTGCCCTTCCCGGTCGTTTTCGACGATGCGAAAAGGCGTCCCGAGCCGCCGCAGGGCGTAATCCACCGCCGCCGCGCGCGTGGCGGCATCGGCGGCGACGCGGTAGATGGCGATGCCCCGCGCCCGCTCGGGGGCAAGGAAAAAACCCAGATCGTCGCGCACCACCGCGTCCGCCCGTCCGGGCGCCTCCGCCGGCACCGCGTGCAGGACTTCCCAGCGGGCCGGCGAGCCGACCAGCATGCCGACATGGCTATACGGGTCGCCCCGCCCTGCCCGCCCCGCCCCGCGCGCGACCTGACTTTGCCAGCCGCTGCCGATGCGGAAAACCAGATCGCCGGCTTCCAGCCGCGAAACCAGGCCGGCGGGCAGCGCGATGGCAGCGCCGGGCGCGCGCGCGGCATTGGCGACAAGCCCCGCGCCGACCGCCGCCAGGACGAGCCCGAACCACCACCACGACGATACGAGAAAGCGGGAGGCCGCGCGGCGGCGCAACCAGGGGACGGTCATTTACGGGCGCGCGTGCCCCCCAATTCAATTTTCCATTTACCGGAATCCTTCACCAGGTCATGCGATTCATCCAGGGTTTTACCGTTCTTGAATTTCAGCTCGACCTTGACGCGGGCGGTTTCATCCGTCTGCTCGACAACCGTCGTCGTGACCGAATCCAGACCATCGTTTGTTGCAATGCGGCTGGAGAGTTCGCCGGCGATCATCTGCAATTTACCTTTCGCTGCCGCCATATCGTTTTCCTTGACGTCCGTGAGCGAAAAATACCCGATCGCCTCATCGATGCGGTTGCCGGCGACGGCCTTGTAGAAATCCCTGACGACATCCTCGGGCGTCGGCGTCGAGCAAGCAGCCAGCGCGAGCGCGAAAAGCGACATCCACAGGACGGAGAGGGCGCGGGCGAGAGAACCGAAATGATTTGAACCTAAATGATTCATGATGAATGATCCTGAAAGTGCGAAAAGAGTCCGGACTATATCAAACCCATTCCATGGCGTCATGTCATGCGCAGGGAGCAAGCAATCCGTCCGGCGTCGTCGCGCGTGATCTGTCCGATTGCGTCATGCATGCCAAGGAAGCGTGGAGATTCCAGGGCGAACGAAAACGCCCTAAACCGCCTTGTTTTCCTTGACATTCCATCCGGCGGTCACGGCGGCCTTCATGGAACCGTCCGCGTTCTGTTCACGGGCCTCGATCTCGATCACGGCATAAGACAACGCCACGGTTTCG
>JAIRNL010000175.1 GCA_031258035.1 Azoarcus sp.
GAGGAGACGACGCCGCCGCGCTGGCTCATGCCGGCGACCTCGGTTTTCTTGACTTCGTAACCTTGCGAAATGGCGGCTTCCGAGAGGATTTCCGAGGCGGTCATCACGCCCTGCCCGCCGATGCCGACGACGAGGATGTTGGTAGTCGGGTTCATGTCGATTCCGTTCTGGGGGATTCGTTGCGGGACGAAAAAAAGCCACGCGACAAGCGTGGCCTTTTCCGGAAGCCAGGGCAAACGCCTTATTGCTCGCCCAGCACCGACACGGTGATCGGCACCACGACATCGGCGTGGAGCGCGATGTCGACCTGGGTGTCGCCGACCTGCTTCAGATGTCCGTCCGGCATGTGGATGGCGGCGCGCTCGATCTCGAAGCCCTGCGCCGCGAGCGCCTCGGCCACGTCGATGTGGCTCACCGAACCGAAAAGACGTCCATCCATGCCAGCCTTGCGGGTGATCTGGAGCATCAGGCCCTCGAGCCTCGCGCCCTGCGCCTGCGCCGCAGCCAGCCTGTCGGCCTGGGTGCGTTCGAGCTCGGCGCGGCGGGCCTCGAACTCGGCTTTGTTGGCTTCGGTGGCGCGTTTGGCGAGTCCCTGCGGAATCAGGTAATTGCGGGCGTAGCCGTCCTTGACCTTGACCACATCGCCCAGCGCGCCGAGCTTGCCGACTTTTTCGAGCAGAATGATTTGCATGATCGCCGCTCCCTCACTGATGCAGATCGGTGTACGGCAAGAGCGCCAGAAAGCGGGCACGCTTCACCGCCACGGACAACTGGCGCTGATAACCCGCCTTGGTGCCGGTGATGCGCGCCGGCATGATCTTGGCGTTCTCGGTGATGAAGTCCTTGAGGATGTCCACATCCTTGTAGTCGACTTCCTCGATCTTCTCCGCCGTGAAACGGCAGAACTTGCGACGCTTGAACAGACCGCGGCCACCGCGATCCTCTTTTTTCTTGAACCTGGACTTGGGCTTGAAAGCCATTTTCAGTTTCCTTCCATGAATTCGATTACGTTCAGATGCAGCACCGGCATGCGGCTGCGCGCGCTTTTTGCGGCCATGAACCCCGTCACCGACACCTTCGCGCCGGGCGCGGCGGCAGACAGCGTCTGAGCCAGCTCACCGATTGCCATCGCCGACAGTTCCAGCTTCACTTCGCGCGCGATTCCCGCTTCGTGTTGCCGGGATTCGTGAGCCAGGACGCAGGACAGAACCGGGATGCCCGCCGGCGTGCGCCGCAAGGCCGAAATCTCGACGATGCGCGCGGCCAGCCGCAGTTCGTTGGCTGCTTCCGTGGACACTCAAGCCGGAACCGGCTCGGCGGGTTCGACGACAGGCGGCTCGGCAGCCGGCGGCTCGCCGCCGCCCTCCGCCGGGGGAGCGCCGGTGAGCGAGCGCGACTTTTCTTCCTTCATCATCGGCGAAGGCGCCGTAACCGCCTTTTTCATCTTGATGGTGAGGTGGCGCAGCACGGCGTCGTTGAACTTGAACGCATGTTCGAGTTCGACGAGGGTCTCGCCATCGGCCTCGATGTTCATGAGCACGTAGTGGGCCTTGTGCACCTTCTGGATCGGATAGGCCATCTGCCGACGGCCCCAGTCCTCCAGCCGGTGTATCTGGCCGTTGCGGGCAGTGACGATGCCCTTGTAACGCTCGATCATCGCGGGCACCTGCTCGGACTGATCCGGGTGCACGATGAAAACGATTTCATAATGTCGCATCAAGACTCCTTATGGTCGATTGGTTCGGCCCCCCGGCATGCGAGAACCGGTGGAGCAAGGGGAAAGCGCGGGATTCTGACAGATAAGGGCCCGGGTGCGCAAGGGGGCGTCGCCCGCGGGCCGCGCCCTTCGGCGATTGGCATACGGCGCGAAAAGGCGGACAATCCGGAACTCGATTCAAATGCCCAGATTCAAGCCAGTTTCAAAAGAGAGGAATTCCACAGATGCGTCGCCTTCCCGTCTATCTGCTCATCGACACTTCCGGTTCCATGAGCGGAGAACCCATCGAAGCAGTCAAGGCCGGTCTGCAAGCCATGGTGTCGGCCCTGCGTTCAGACCCTTACGCGCTGGAAACCGCCTTCCTGTCGATCATCACGTTCTCCGACAAGGCCACGCAAACGGTTCCGCTGACCGAACTGGTGCAGTTCCAGATTCCGGATCTGCGCGCCAGCGGCATGACGGCGCTGGGCGGCGCGCTCTCGGTGCTGGCTGACTGCGTCGAGCGCGATGTCCGGAAGACGACCGCCGAGACCAAGGGCGACTGGAAACCGGTGTGTTTCCTTCTCACCGACGGCCAGGCGACCGACGACCTGAACCGGGGCATCGAGGCGCTGCGCCGCGTGAAGGTCGGCACCCTCGTCGCCTGCGCGGCGGGCCCGGCCGCCAAACCAGACGAATTGCGCAAGATCACCGAGGCCGTGGTCTCCCTCGATACCGCCGACTCGAATACGCTCAAGGCTTTCTTCCAATGGGTGAGCGCCTCGGTATCCGTGTCGAGCCAGAAACTCGACCTGACCAAGAAAGAGGTTGGCGGCCTCTCCGAGCTGCCGCCGCCGCCGCCCGAAATCAACGTGGCGCTCTGAGCGCCTGCCGCCGCCTTCTCCAGGCCCCCTGCCCTCCGTCCCCCGATAAAGGAAGGGAAAACGATGAGTTCCTCCCGACGCCTGCCGGTTTACCTGCTGATCGACACATCCGGAAGCATGCGCGGCGAGCCGGTCGAATCGGTCAACGTGGGCCTGCGCGCACTGCAAACGTCGTTGCGGCAGAACCCTTACGCCATCGAGACGGTACACCTGTCGATCACGACCTTCGATTCGCTGATCAAGGACGTGCTGCCGCTGACCGCGCTCGAAGATGTGGTGATGCCCGAGATCGTCTGCCCGAATTCGGGCGCGACACTCCTGGGCGAGGCGCTCGCCCACCTGCTGGCTCGGGTGAACGTGGAATTGCGCCATTCGACGCCGGAACACAAGGGCGACTGGGCGCCGCTCCTGTTCATCATGACCGACGGCAAACCGACCGATACACTCGCCTACAGCGAAGTCGCGCCGCGCGTGCGCGCCTTTCCGTTCGGCTCGGTCATCGCCTGCGCGGCGGGCCCCAAGGCTGACCCGGCGGGATTGCGCACGCTCACGGACAAGGTCGTGAGCCTCGATACGATGGATAGCGCCGCCTTCACGGCGTTTTTCCAATGGGTTTCGAGTACCGTGACCAGCGGCAGCATGTCGGTGGGCGCGGCAACATCTCTCAGCCTGCCGCCACCGCCGCCCGAAATCAACGTGGTGTTGTGAGAACCGGCCAACAGGGCGAACACACTCGACACGGACGGAAGACCCCCCATGCGCCGACTGCCGATCTACCTCCTCATCGACATCTCCGAATCCATGGCGGGCGAGAACCTGCGGATGATGCAGGACGGCCTGGAACAACTGGTTCGCACCCTGCGTACCGATCCCTACGCGCTGGAGACGGCCCATCTCTCCATCATCGGCTTTGCCGGCAAGCCCAGGACGCTGACGCCGCTCGTCGAACTCGTCCAGTTCTACCCGCCGCGCCTGCCCATCGGCTCCGGCACCTCGCTCGGCGCGGCGATGAATCACGTGATGGACGAGATCGAACACAACGTGCGGCGCACCACCGCCGAGACCAAAGGGGACTGGCGGCCGATCGTGTTCCTGATGACCGACGGCAAACCGACCGACGACATCGAGCCGGCCCTCGCGCGCTGGACGAAAGAATTCGCCGGCCGCGTCACGCTGGTGGGCATCGGGGTGGGCCGGCATGCCTCGCTGGCGGCGCTGCGGCGGTTCACGGAGACCGTCTTCAGCCTCGAAATCGGCGCTTCGACCGATTTCAGGCGCTTCATCGACTGGATCAGCCGTTCGGTATCGAGCCAGAGCCGCAGCGTCAGCGCGAACCGGGATAACGCCGTCAACCTCGCCAAGATCGACGTCGACATCATGAAAAAGATCGAAGACATCGCCAAGGCGGCGATCGTCGATGAAGACTTCGTCATCCTCGCGGGCAAATGCCAGACCACGAAACTGCCCTACCTGGTCAAATACGAGCGTTTTGCCCCGGCGCTGAACGTGCCGGGCCTGAAAAGCCCGGAAAACTACCATCTGGCTGGCGTTTATCCGGCGGAACAGGACTATTTCGATCTGAGCGACGAGCGCGCGCTCGCCCAGACCATCGACACCGGACGATTGATTGGGGCGCCGGGTTGTCCGCACTGCGGCAACCGTTTCGGTCTCGCCATGTGCAGTTGCGGCCAGATCATGTGCGTGAGCGGGCCGGGCGCCGCCGTGTGCCCGACGTGCGGCAGGGAACTGGACATGCAAGCCAGCGAAGGCGATTTCGATGTCGGGCGGGCCCGGGGGTAAACGATGGACGAACAGCGGCTGGCTTATCTGCAACGGGTGTTGAAAACCGGGAGAACACCGTTACTGGACGAGTTCGTGCGTGCCATGGACAAATTCTTCGCCGACCAGGAAACCCGGCTTGGCGTCGAATGGGCCGGATTCAAGGCGGGGCGCGAGGCGGAAGAAGATACGAAAACGGCCCCGGATGCCGGAGCCGGCAAGCCACGAGTGGAAAAATATTCGTTTCCGGCATTCGGGCCGGATGTCCCGCCCGTGGCGCCCCCCCAGCCGGCGCCACCCCCGGCGGCGGAAGCCGCGCCTGTGGAAATACCTGCCCAGGCAGCGACGGAAACGCCTCCGGCACAGACAAAGCCGCCCGCCGCGCCCACCCCCGGCGTCTTTCCTCCCGCGCTGCGTTTCAATGTGAAAAACGCGCGCCAGGGGGAAGCGTTCGATGCCGAAATCATGGTCGAGCCGGCAGCAGCAAAGCCGACGCTCTGCAAAATCCATTTCCCGGAAGACCTGGGGCTGCTCACCGAGCCGCCGCGCTGGCGCATCCACGGCACGCCCCGCCGCAGCGGGGAATTCTCCTTACAGGTGGAATACCGCGACGCCGCGGGGGCGGTACGCGCGGGAACGCTGCCGTTCGTGGTCAATCCGGATCCCAGGACGCTGTGGGAAGACAAACCCTCCGACCCCGGCGCCGTATTCTGGAAAGAAGACGATGCGCATGGCTGCGCGCCGGGAAACGAGGCGAAAATCATCGCGGCGCGGCGACGCGGGCGCTCGCACGCGCACAAAGGCAGTTGCTGCGACGACGATTACGTCATCGAGGCCCGCCACGGCTGGTATCTGGCTATCGTCGCCGATGGCGCCGGAAGCGCGAAATTCTCACGATACGGCTCCCGGATCGCAACACGCCGGGCGGCGGATTTCATCCACCAGAATCTTGCCGGAACGGCGGGCGAAGACCTGATCGCGTCCATTGGACATTATGCGGACAGCGCAGCGCCCCATCCCGAGAGCGCCGAAGGGCAAAAACTGCGAAACGGCCTCTTCCGGACGCTCGGTTATGCCGCCCACGCCGCGGTCAAGGCGCTGCACGAAGCCGCGGCGAATCGCGCCGATATCATCGGCAGCGTCAAGGAACTCTCGACCACGCTGCTGATCGGGCTTGCGCGCAAAATCGGGACGCGCTGGTTTTGCGCCGCATACTGGGTGGGCGATGGCGCGGTCGGCGTATATCGGCGCAGCAGGGAGATAATCCTGCTTGGCTCTCCCGACAGCGGCGAATTCTCGGGCCAGACGCGCTTTCTCGGCAACGAGGAGGTTCAGCAGGAATCCCTGGTGCGCCGTTTGCGTTTCGTCGTCGTCGAGGACATGACCGCCTTCCTGCTCATGACGGACGGCGTCTCCGACCCGAAATTTTCGAGCGAAGCGCAGCTTGGCAGAGTCGCCGGATGGGATGCCCTCTGGCTCGAAATCGAAGCCGGCGCGCGCCTGCATGAGGACGGCGATGTCGCCGCCCGCCTGCACGGCTGGCTGGATTTCTGGTCGCCCGGCGAGTACGACGACCGTACCCTCGCCATCATCTATTGACGGGCCCGGGATGACTTCGATCGTCACGCTCAAAGCCAGTGATGGCTCGCAAATCCGCTTCGTCGACGAGCGCAAGGCCTCCGGCGGGCTCAAGGACGTCTTTTTCTCTCCCGACAGGGACTACGTGGTCGCGTTTTACCGGGACAAAATGGATGTAGTGGGGCGCGAGCGCCTCGCCCTCATCACCGGCACCTACCGGGAGCGGATATTCAACCAGGAAGGCGGCGACTATCTGAAAAAACTGTTCGTCTGGCCGACGGCAACCGTCGAATACGACAACAGGACAGGCGTGGTCGTCCCCTTCTTCGACAAGGATTTCTTCTTCAGATACGGTTCGCGCGACGACGACCGCCTGCTCGGCATCCGCAACCGCGAAAAAGAAGGCAAATGGTTCGCCTCCGCCAAGAACCGCGCGAAATTCCTCGATCCGCGCGAACTCGGCGACGGCATGACGCAACTCAAGACCTGCCTGATGATCGCGCGCGCCGTGCGCCGCCTGCATACGGCCGGACTGGCTCACTCGGATCTCAGCTACAAGAACGTACTGCTCGATCCGTCCTCCGGACGCGCCTGCCTCATCGACCTCGACGGCCTGGTCGTGCCCGGCAAGTTTCCACCAGACGTTGCCGGCACGCCGGACTTCTTCGCGCCCGAAGTCGTGGCGACCGCAAAACTCGACCGCCACGACCCGCAACGCTTCCTGCCCTCGCGCCTCACCGACCAGCACGCGCTGGCTGTGCTCATCTACATGAACCTCCTGTTTCGCCACCCGTTGAAAGGCGACAAGGTGCATGACATGAACGACACACAGCGCGACGAAGACCTGGCCATGGGCGAGCGCGCCCTCTTCATCGAACATCCGGCCGACCCCTCCAATCGCGTCAGGCTCGCCGGCGTCTCACCCGCCGAGCTTCCATGGAAAGACACCGCGAAACTGCCCTACACGATCACCGGCCCCTACCTGTCCAGCCTGATCCAGGACGCCTTCATCGACGGACTGCACCGGCCGGACAGCCGCCCGACCGCCGATCAATGGGAGAGCGCGCTGGTCAAGACCATGGATCTGCTCCAACCGTGCCAGAACCCGAACTGCCTGCAAAAGTGGTTCGTGTTCGACAACAGCACGAAACCACGCTGCCCCCATTGCGGCACGCCTTTCCGGGGCAAGCTCCCGATCCTGAACCTCTACTCGTCGTACAGGGAAGGCAATTTCCGCCCGGACAATCACCGCCTGATGGTCTATTCCGGCCAGTCCGTTTTCTCCTGGCACGCCAATCGCCTCGTATTCCCCAACGAACGCCTGAGTTCCGCGCAAGCGAAGCGCGTCGGCTATTTCGTGCAGCACGGCGGGGAATGGTATTTCGTGAATGAGACCTTGCCGGGTCTGCGCGATGTGCGCAACAATCTCGCCGTCCCGCCTGGCGGCAAGGTCAAGCTCGAGGATGGCGCGCAGCTCCTGTTTTCAGAAGAAAATGGCGGGCGCTTGTGCGCCGTCCAGATGGCCGGGCAATAACAACGCACAAACCCGCGAAAACCCCACTCTTTAGGAATCACACTGATGGAACATTTCGGCTTCCCACTGGAGACGATCCTGATCTTTCTCGCCGTCGTTGCGGTATCGGTCTATCTCGACCTGTTCGCCCACAAGAAGCGCACCGAGATCACGCTGGGCGACGCCGCGCGCTGGTCGCTCTTCTGGGTCGGGCTCGCGCTCGCCTTCTATGGCTACCTGTGGGGGCGCTTCGGCAAGGAATGGGCGGATCTCTACCTGGCTGGCTACGCGCTCGAAAAATCCCTCTCGGTCGACAACCTGATGGTATTCATGGCGATTTTCGCCTCCTTCAGCATCAAGGGCATTCTTCAGCACCGTATCCTCTATTACGGCATCATCGGCGCGCTGGTCTTTCGCGCCGTCTTCGTCGTCATCGGCACGGGGCTGTTCCAAGCCAGTCCCTGGGTCGGCTTCGTCTTTGCGGCCTTCGTGGTCTGGAGCGCGATCAAGATGTTGCAGCAATCGGACGACGAAGAAGACATCGAGGACTATTCCAACCACTGGTCCGTCAGGCTGACCGGCAAGCTGGTTCCGGTCTATACGAAGCTGCATCTGGATCGCTTTTTCGTCCGTCACAAACAATTGTTCGACAACAGCGACAGCGGCAATGGCGGCGGCGCCCCGGGCGTGACGCGCCAGGGCGCCCTGTACGCGACGCCGGCTTTCCTGTGCCTGATGGCGATCGAGACCTCCGACATCGCCTTCGCCTTCGACTCGGTACCGGCCGTCATTGCCGTGACGCAGGAGCCGCTGCTCGTGTATGCCGCGATGATCTTCGCCATCCTGGGCCTGCGCAGCCTGTATTTCGTGCTTGCCGCCCTCACGAAATACCTGGTGCACCTCGAAAAAGCGGTGATCGGCCTGCTTTTCTTCATCGGCGCGAAAATGGCGCTCCAGTCCTGGAATCACGCCATCGGCGACACAGGCTTCCACATCTCCCCCGGCTGGAGCCTGGTCATCGTGCTCGGCATGCTGGCTGGCGGCGTCGTTGCCTCCTTTCTCTTTCCGCAAAACCAGGAACCGGAAAGCGAGGCACAGGAAACGAAAGACTGAAACCGAAACCCCGGCTCACGGCTGTCCGCACCGCCTTCGTCCTGGCTCGGCGCGCGACATTTCCCTGCGGCGAGCCGTCTGAAAAGACGCTCGCCGCTCACGTCCGCCGGATAAATAAATCCGAATCGCATGGACGGTGGGCGGAGGCTTGCTATACTTGCTCGCATTCCACCGAAGCACTGACAGGAGAAAACGATGCCTGCCGTAACGCAAGAACTGCCCAGGAGCTACATGACCGAAGCCCAGCGCCAGGGCTTGAGCCAGAATGGCGTTTATCTGGCTGAATCCCAGGCCGCGGAAAAAGCGGGCGACGAAGAAGCAGCCTGGAAATGGCTGAGCCATGCCCACCTCCCCGCGCATTCACTCATGTCGCTCAAGAAAAACCTGGGCGCGGATTTCATCCGCACGAAAGGTTTGAAGACCGACTCCGCCGACGCGCAATATGGCCTTGGCTGGTTGGATGCCGAGTAGGAAACAATGGAAAACGAACGCCTGCTGAGGCTGAACCACCTGATGACGATGGCCGATGGCTGGATTGACGAACTGGCGAAAACACGGGAAGCCGAACGTTTGCGTGAAGCGCATCGCAATTTGTGGAGCCATTTCAGGGAAATCGGCAAGAGCCCGGACTTGACGCTGATCGTGGCCGCCGAAAAAGCCATGCTCAATAACGAACTGACCCAGCACGCCAACAGCAAAGGCATGCTCTCCAGCCTGAACGCGGCCCTGGCGGAATTGACCGTCATCGAGAAACTTTTGTCCATTGTCGATGACCCGCAAGAATACCGCCGGGTCGACCAATCCCATCTCCTCCCCAAAAACCGCGAAGCGGGCCTCCCGCTGGACGAAGCGCGGCAAGCCTTCAAATCCCATTACGCCCGTTTGGGCAATCTGGACAAAGCCAGGCTCTCCGAAGACGAAAAAGCCATCATCGAAGCCAGAAGAAACAACATGCTGGAAGCGGGAAAACGCTACGCCCGGCGTCAAATAAAAACACTGGGACTTTCAGAAAACTGAGCGCGAAGGGCAAGACAGGAAGCGCCGTGCGACAGGCTTTTTCCAGTGCCTTGCGCGTTTCGTCTTTTTCCAATACGTCGATTTTGCCGCGATTGGGGCCTTGGCATTTTTCCCAGGCGGCGGCGCAGGCAGCCAGCGGCGCTTCGAGCAGGGCTTGCTGGCTGAGGGTTTGCCATTGGCTGTAGTGGGCCAGGACATAGTTGTAGAAATTTCTGGCTCATTCGAGGAAAGGGCCGTCGGCGCGGGGGATGTAGTCGGTATTCATGGGTGTTTCCTTTTCAGGTGATGGCGGGGCTTCCCCCGGTGAAGGAAGCCGGGATTTTCCACAGGGCGTTTCCACGGCGTTTCCGTGGAGGTCTACGGAAGTTCCGTAGGCTTCCACGGGGTTTTCGTAGAGGTCTACGGAACCTTCGTAGACTTCCACGGCGTTTCCGTAGACCGCCACGGAGGTTCCGTAGAGGTCTACGAGGTTTCCGTAGACGTCTACGCGGTTCCCGTAGACCTCCCCGGAATCGCCGTGGACCGAACGCCCATGCGTGTAATTCAGGCGCGCGCGCCAGTCTTCATTGAAACGATGCGTGAGGGCAAGCGAGGCATCCGTCCCTTGGGCACGGAAGGCGCTCCAGTCGGCGTAAACATTATCCGAGCGGAAAAAGGGCGTTTTCGCGCCATCGGCGAAAGCAACGGAGAAACCGGTATAAGCGCCGCCGCCGTGGGAATTCTGGTCGGAATGCTCCAGCGCCAGCGAAATTTCCGTGGTGGAGCCAAGACTTGCTCAACGGACGCCTGGAATTCATGCGTCGGGCGTTTGCGCACAAGGTTGATACTGCCCGCCGGGTCGCCCGCGCCGGGGGAGGCAGGGATTGCCGCAGCGTTTCGCGCCTCGCCTTTGGCGGTTCTTCCCGTCCCCCGCGCCCGGCCCCCCGCCATCCGCGCGGTATAATCCCGCGCACGCATCCAGGAGCGCCCGCCATGCCTCGCAAGAAACTCCCCATCGGCATCCAGACCTTCCGCGAAATCCGCGAGGACAATTGCTACTACGTCGACAAGAC
>JAIRNL010000219.1 GCA_031258035.1 Azoarcus sp.
AGGCGTCGTGGCAGATCATTCGATCAACTTTCTCCATAGGGAGGATCGCTGAGAGGTTGCGCAGGCAACGTATGTGATGACAAGACAGGTCAGACCGGGACTCGCCAAGCCTGAATCAGCGCAAGAGCTTCACCAGCTCGTTAGGGAAATGAGGCGCGAGTCAGCGGATTTCATCGGGGCCCGTGCCAGAAACATCGCCGCACCACAAGGCCGGATATAAAGCTGCAATCCATCCTGTCTACGTTCGGAGCATGCAAAAACCTGCACGAACGGGAGGCGTTCATATAAACGCTGAT
Organism: Azoarcus sp.; assembly: GCA_031258035.1. Lineage (GTDB taxonomy): Bacteria > Pseudomonadota > Gammaproteobacteria > Burkholderiales > Rhodocyclaceae > WRNU01. The sequence goes on from JAIRNL010000219.1 coordinate 297, forward strand.
GCGCGCGGTGGCGATCAAGCACACCGACATGACCGATTTCATTTTGCGCCATGCCCTCAGGGCAGCGCGCAAAGTCATCGGTCAAGCCGAGCGCCTGCCCCTGTCCGAACGCGGCGGTCTACGTGTACTGGCGGCGCAGGAGTGCCCGGCGGCGCCCAATGCCAGACGCCTGGCGACGGCCCGGCGCCCGCCCAAGGACATATTCCCGCCGCGCTTTCACCGCTCGAACATCAGTTGCCCTTCCACCAGCGTGTAACGTACTTGTCCCGGGAGTTCTTCGCCGAGGAAGGGGGTGTTCTTGCCTTGGCTCCTGAGGCTTTCGCGGCTGATGACGGTGCGGGCCGCGGGGTCGAAGACGCATATGTCGGCGCGCGCGCCAGGGGCGAGGTGGCCGGCCCTGGTGATGCCGACGAGACGGGCCGCGTCCGAGGTGATCCGCGCCAGCGCGATGGACAGCGGCAGGTTGTATTCCCCGGCCCATTTCAGGGTGAGCGGCAGCAGGAGTTCGAGGCCGGTCGCGCCCGGTTCCGATTCGCTGAAAGGTTTGAGTTTGTGGTCGTCGTCGACCGGGGTGTGGTCGGAGCAGAGGGCGTCGATGCGGCCTTCGGCAAGGCCGCGGGCGAGGGCGTCGCGGTCGTGCGGGGTGCGCAGTGGCGGCACGAGGTGGCAGTGGGTGTTGAAGTGGCCGATGTCGCGGTCGCACAGGTGCAGGTGGTTGATCGAGATGTCGCAGGTGACGTCCATGCCTTCGGCGCGCGCCTGTTCGATCAGGGCGAGTCCTTCGGCGCTCGATAGCCGGGTGATGTGCAGGCGCGCGCCCGTGGCCTTGGCCAGCCGCAGGTAGGTGAAGAGGGCCACGGTCTCGGCGGCCACGGGGATGCCGGGCAGGCCGAGGCGGTTGGCGACTTCGCCGTCGTGGGCGAAGCCGCCGCGCGTGAGAAAGGGGGCGATGGGTTGCAACCAGACGCGAAAGCCGAAGGTGGCGGCGTATTGCATGGCGCGCATCAGCACCATGTGGTCGACGATGGGTTCGTTGGCCTGCGAGAAGGCGACGCAGCCGGCTTCGACGAGTTCGGCCATCTCGGAGAGACGTTCGCCCTTGAGGGCGATGGTCAGGGCGCCGACGGGGTAGATGTGGGCGCGGTTGAGTTTCTTGGCGCGGTAGCAGAGCATTTCGACCAGGCCCGGTTCGTCGAGGGCGGGGTCGGTGTCGGGCGGGATGGCCACGCTGGTGACGCCGCCCGCCATCGCGGCTTCGAGTTCGGATTCGAGGGTGGCGCGGTATTCAAAGCCTGGTTCGCGCAGGCGGGCGGCGAGGTCGATCAGGCCGGGGGCGACGACGAGGCCATCGGCGGCGAGCGTGCGGCCGGGGATGAAGCCGTCGGGCGGCTGGCCGAGGGCGACGATTTTTCCTTCGGCGATGAATACGTCCTGGATGTGGTCGACCTGGCGCAGGGGATCGACGACCCGGCCATTGGCTATGCGGATTTTCATCTCTTTTCCCTCATTGGCCGGCGAGCATGCTCATTACCGCCATGCGCACGGCGATGCCGAATGTCACTTGCGGCAGGATGACCGCCTGCGCGCCGTCGGCGACGGCGGAGTCGATTTCGATGCCGCGGTTGAGCGGCCCCGGGTGCATGACGATAGCGTCGGGGCGGGCAAGCGCGAGTTTTTCCGGGGTCAGGCCCCAGACTTTGTAGTATTCCTGCGGCGTGGGCAGCAGCGCGCCCGCCATGCGTTCGTTCTGGAGGCGCAGCATCATGACGACGTCGACGCCGCGCAGACCTTCGCGCATGTCGTTGAAGGTGCGCACGCCCATGGTTTCGATGGCGGTCGGCAGCAGGGTCTTGGGGCCGATTACCCGCACTTCGGGTACGCCGAGCGTGGCGAGGGCGGCGATCTGCGAGCGCGCGACCCGCGAGTGCAGCACGTCGCCGACGATGGCGACGACGAGATTGCTGAAGTCGTGTTTGTAGTGACGGATCGTGTACATGTCGAGCAGGCCCTGGGTGGGGTGGGCGTGGCGTCCGTCGCCGGCATTGATGACGTGGATGTGGTCGCGGCCGGTGGCCTGGAGGTGCTGGGTGATGAGTACCGGGGCGCCGCTGGCGGCATGGCGCACGACGAACATGTCGGCGTGCATCGCGCAGAGGTTGTCGATGGTGTCGAGCAGGCTTTCTCCCTTGGCGGTGGAGCTGGTCGATACGTTGAGGTTTACGACGTCGGCGGTCAGGCGCTTGGCCGCGATCTCGAATGTGGTGCGGGTGCGGGTGGAGTTTTCAAAGAACAGGTTGAAGATGCTCTTGCCGCGCAGCAGGGGGAGTTTTTTTACTTCGCGTTCGGCGACTTCGGTAAAGGGCGCGGCGTGGTCGAGGATGCCGATGAGGATGTCACGCGGCAGGCCGTCGAGGGTGAGCAGGTGTTGCAGTTCGCCATGGCGGTTGAGTTGTGGGTTACGCATTGATCAACCTCAGGGAGAGGCCGCCGTCTTCCGTCTGTTCCAGTTGCAGGTTTTGCGAGGCGGGCAGGGGGTCGGGAAGGGTGTGGGCGCAGTAGCGGGCGGCGATCGGCAGTTCGCGCCCGCCGCGATCGACGAGCACAGCCAGTTCGACGCTGGAGGGGCGGCCGAAGTCGAAGATTTCGTTGAGGGCGGCGCGGGTGGTGCGGCCGGTGTAGAGCACGTCGTCGACGAGGATCACCGCCGCGTCTTCGATCGAGAAGGGGATGTCGGCGCGTTGCGGGCTGCCGTGCAGGCCCCGGGCGCCATAGTCGTCGCGGTAGAAGGAGATGTCGATGGCCCCGGGCGGCTCTTTGAGGCCGAGCAGGGTATGGAGGCGGCGCGCCAGCCATTCGCCGCCGGTGCGGATGCCGATCAGGACGGTGTTCGGCTGGAGGTTCGGGCGTATTTGTTCAGCCAGGTGTTGGCAAAGTGATTCCGCGTCAGGAAATGGCATGTCGGTGCGCGTCCAGGAAGTGTTGCAGGATGAGCCGCGCCGCGGCGGCGTCGAGTTTTTCCTTGCGCGCCTGCCAGCGGCGCGCGCCCGCTTCGCGCATGTCGCGCTCGGCTTCGAGCGAGCTGAGGCGCTCGTCGGTGAAGAGTACCGGCAGGCCGAAGCGGCCGCGCAGTTGGTTGGCGAAGCGCCGGCAGCGCGGGGCGAGGGCGTGGTCGCCTTCGCCATCGAGCGGGCGCGGCAGGCCGACGACGAGGGCGACGGGCCGCCATTCTTCGATCAGGCGGGAGATGGCGGCAAAGCGCGCGGCATTGGCTTCGCCGGCGACGGTAGCCAGGACGTTGGCGAGTCCCGTTTCGAGTTCGCCCGTGGCGACGCCGATGCGGGCAAGGCCGAAGTCGAAGCCGAGGAGGCAGCCGCGCGCCGGCAGGGGAGAGTCGGTGATGGCTGGCGCGCCTTCAGGCATGCCCGGCGACCACGCTGAGTTGGGTGAGGTCGATGCCGAGCTTGTGCAGGGCGGCGGACAGGCGCTCTTCGGGCGGCAGCGCGAAGACGATCGACATGTCGGCGGGGATGGTGAGCCAGGCGTTGTCGGCGAGTTCTTGTTCGAGTTGGCCGGCAGTCCAGGCCGCGAAGCCGAGGCTCACGAGGATTTCGTGCGGTTCGCCGGTGTTGCCGATGGCCTGGAGAATGTCGCGACTGCTGGTGAGGCCGATTTCGTCGTTGACCCGCAGGGTCGAGTGCCATTCGCCGCTCGGGCGGTGGAGGACGAAGCCGCGGTCGGTCTGTACCGGGCCGCCGAAGTAGACGGGCTGGGAGGTGAAGCCCAAGGCGTCGAGCTGGAGGTCGACACGCTCGAAAAGTGTTCCCAGTGTCATGTCGATCGGACGGTTGACGATGATGCCGAGCGCCCCCTGCTCGTTGTGTTCGGCGATGTAGGTCAGGGTGCGGGCGAAGTGCGGATCGGCCATGTGGGGCATGGCGATGAGGAAGTGGTGCGTGAGGTTGCTAGAGACGGTATCCATGGGCGCACATTCTACGCTGCCTGGCATTTGCGCGTGTGCGAATTGGGCGACCGGCGTGAGATGGCCAGCCGCGTCACCCTTTCGCGCCCTCTCCGATCATGAGGCCGGTCGGAGAGGGCGTGCCCGCGTTCAGAGGGTGTTTTCAAACCACGAATAATCTATGCATGAGGATGCGAGCCTGAGTCAGCCAAGGCCAAGCCTCAGAGACATGGGGTAGGCGATCTGGTACATGATTTGCCGACGAGATTTTTCGTTCCAGGCATGGGTGCGTTCCACAACCCAGCGCTTGGGTAGAGGGACAAAGCCTGAAGCATGGGCACCCGTGCCTGCCCCGCGCATTTCGCCAATTATGGATGTTTTGAAAACACCCTCATGGACGAACCCCCGTCATTCCGCGACGCCGGGCGCAAGCGCCCTCCACGCTGCAATGACAGGGTGCGGCGCAATGACAGGGCGTGGCGGAATACCGGAAGAGAATGACCGCTTCGGCCCTCGACCGTCATGCGGCACGAGATGGGGCCGGGGTCGGGCAAGCGATGCGCCATTGAACCGGAAATGGCCTCAGGCGTCCGCCGCCAGCGCGATGAGGCGTTCGAGCGCCGCGGCGACCGCCTGACGCCGGACGGCCTCGCGGTCGCCGGGAAAGCGCCGCGTTTCGATGAGAGGGTCGCCGTGCCGCTGGCGCCAGGCCAGACAGATGGTGCCCGCCGGTTTGTCGGCGGTGCCGCCGCCGGGGCCGGCAATGCCGGTGATCGCCGCCGCGATGTCGGCGTGGCTGTGGGTGAGCGTCCCGGCGAGCATTTCGCGCGCGGTCTCTTCGCTGACAGCGCCGTGGCGGGCGAGCGTCAGG
>JAIRNL010000238.1 GCA_031258035.1 Azoarcus sp.
CCCCTGGCTGGACCTGCCTGAAATCGGGATGATTGCCCTGTCTCATCCAGCCGCACGCCAAACACGCGCCGCAGGCCGCGCGCGACGGCAAAGGGTTCTCGCACAGCAGCGATTCGGCGAAAGCGCGCGCGAGGTCGAACTTGCCGATGCCGCGCTGTCCGCTCAACAGCAAGGCATGAGGCAACTGGCTGCGCCACGCGCAAAGCTGCTTCCAGGTCTTTTCATGCAAATCGCCAATGTTCATCGTAAAACCCGCTCCGGTCTGAAACTCCGCCTTTGAAAGCTTGTTGCTAATTTTTTGATAAACAATGTGTTACAAGAGTTTCTTCAACTATTTTCTTGACATCTTCGATATCCCGTCCGGCCTTGACGACGCGTATCCGATGCGGCGCGGAAGCGGCGCGCTCGAGGTAGGCCTGCCGCACGCGCGCGTGGAAATCGGCGCGTTCCTGCTCGAACTTGTCCAGTTCGCGCCCTTCTTTCGCAATGCGCGCGCACGCCAGCGCCGGCGGCAGGTCGAAGAGGAAGGTCAGATCGGGTTGCAGGCGCCCATGCACCCAGTCCTCCAGACTGAGACACTTGGCCTTGTCCAGCCCGCGCCCTCCCCCCTGATAAGCGTAGGTCGCGTCGCTGAAACGGTCGCAGACCACCCAGGCGCCGCGGGCGAGCGCCGGTTCGATGATCTGGGCCAGATGCTCGCGCCGAGCGGCGAACATCAGGAGCGCCTCGGTCTCCGGGTGCATCGCTTCGCGCAACAGCCATTCGCGCAGCTTCTCGCCGAGCGGCGTGCCACCCGGCTCGCGCGTCGATACCACGTCGAGCCCCCGCGCGCGCAAGAGGTCGACGACCGTGGCGACGTGCGTGCTCTTGCCCGCGCCGTCGATGCCTTCGAAGGTGATGAATTTCCCCCTGCTTGCCGGCAATCCGTCACTTCTCCCGCCGAGCCTGGATTTGGCGAATCAGATCATCGTTTTCGTAGAATTCGCTTGCCAGGATATCCAGATAGATGATGTCGTGCCTTTCCATGTTTCTCAGCAATGCCTTCCTTCTTATCCCGACCTCCCTGAACCCGACTTTCTCGCAACACCTTCTCGCCCGCTGGTTGAAATCGTAAACCCTGATCAATACATTGTGTAGATTCAATGCCTTGAATCCATAATCCAGCAGCAGCGCGACGGCTTCCGTCCCGTACCCCCTGTTCCAGTAATCCTTGTTCCCGATGAATATCCCCATTTCCGCGTTCTGGTTCACGTTGTCGATCCCCATGAATCCGCAGTTCCCGATCACTTCGTTTTTGTCCGCATCCACTATTGAATAGTTATGTCCCTTGGACAATTTTTCCAGAAGCGTCTTTTCGTTTTCCACATTTATCACACTGCTGTACAAGTGAAGGTTCGACAGCATTTCCAGATCATTGAGCCATCCGGTGAATTTTTCGGCGTCGTTCATATCCATCGGCGATAGATAGCATTTTTTTCCAAGCATTTTCCTGAAATACACGGGTTTCTCCTCTTGCCTTGCCTATCGCCTGCCCCGCTGATAGCGGTTGACCGCCCGATTGTGCTCTTCGAGTGTGCGGGAAAAATGGCTGCTCCCGTCGCCGCGGGCCACGAAGTAAAACGCCTGGCTCGGTACGGGATGCAGCACGGCCTCGATCGACGCGAGCCCCGGCATGGCGATCGGCGTCGGCGGCAGGCCGGCGCGCACGTAGGTATTGTAGGGCGTATCGGCCAGGAGGTCGCGCTTTCTCAGGTTGCCGTCGAAGCGCTCGCCGAGGCCGTAGATGGTCGTGGGATCGGACTGCAGGAGCATGCCGTGTCCGAGCCGGTTCAGGAACACCGCGGCGACCAGCGGCCGGTCCGCGTCGCGGCCCGTCTCCTTCTCTACGATCGACGCCAGGATCAGCGCCTCATACGGCGCGGACAAGGGCAGGCGCGGCGCGCGCGCCTCCCATGCGCGTTCCAGGTGGCGCCGCATCGCGCGGTGCGCGCGCGCCAGCACGTCGATATCGCTGCTGCGCTTGGCGAACAGATAGGTTTCGGGGAAGAACCAGCCCTCCGGCCCGGCATCCCCGTTCTCCGCGCCAAGCCGGCGCATGATTTCCGCGTCGGACAGATGTTGGCTGTCGTGCCGAAGGTCGGGATGGGCATTCAAGCGCTGGCGCATCTGGCGGAAGGTCTGGCCCTCGATGAACGTGATTTCGGCCTGCGCCACGTCGCCGCTCGTCAGCTTGTGCAAGAGATCGAGCAAGCTCGTCCCCTCACCGATCTCGTAGCTGCCGGCCTTGATCGACCCTTCGACGCCGAGCAGCCTGCCGAGCGCCGAGAGCATCCACGGATCGAAATCGACCCCGGCGGCGGCGATGTCCCGCGCCGCCGCGCGCATCCCGCTGCCGGGCGTCACGTGGAACTCGACGCGGTCCCCCCCGGAAAGACACAAGGGCGACGTGACCTTCCAGTAGAACCAGCCGCCAGCCGCCAGGGCCGCGAACAACCCGGCCAGCGTCAGCGCCAGCATCCTCGTCAGCCATCGAATCATCGTCGCCCGCCCGGTACCGGGGAAATTCAGGGAGGCGATATAATAGCCGAATCCGCATCCCGGCTGAAAACGACGCTGCCGCAACGACGCAAGGAAATCACGATGAATGCCGACTGGCAAACGTATCTCGGCGCCCGGGGCGCCCGCATCGCCGACGGCGAAGTCCACGGCTTCGGCAACCCCGAGGACGAGCTCCTTGCGGCGCGCGATGCGACCATCGTCGCGCCGCTGGCGCACCTCGCCCTGACCGGGGTCTCCGGCGACGACGCCAGAACCTTCCTGCACAATCAATTGACCAGCGACGTCAAGCATCTCGAAGCGGGAAATGCGCAGTACGCCGCGTGGTGCTCGCCCAAGGGCCGGATGCTGGCCAGCTTCGTGCTCTTTCGCCGCGACGCGGACTACCTGGCGCTGCTATCGGCCGACCTGTGCGAATTCGTCCGGAAACGCCTGCAAATTTACGTCCTGCGCTCCAAGGTGGTGATCGGCGACCGTTCCGCCAGTCACGAGATCCTCGGCGTCTCCGGGCCGCAGGCGGCCAGCGCGCTGCAAAACACCGGCCTGGAAGCCCCCGCCGCCGCGATGGACGTGACCGCATCCGCCGACGCCTCGGTCATCCGCCTGGACGGCCAGCGTCACGTCGTCGTTGTCGCGAGCGGCGCGGCGACCCGGATATGGCAAGGACTGTCCGCCATCGCCGTCCCGGCGGGCGCGCCCGTCTGGCAGTGGCTGGACATCGCGGCGGGAATCCCGCGGATCGCCGAAGCCACCCGGGAAGCCTTCGTACCGCAGATGGCGGACTTCGACCGGATCGGCGGCGTCAGTTTTCACAAAGGTTGCTATCCCGGCCAGGAGGTCGTCGCGCGCGCCAGATACCTGGGCAAGGTCACGCGCCATCTCTACCGGGCCCGCGCCGCCCGCCCGATCGCCGCCGGCACGAGCGTCTTCCCCGCCGCCACGCCGGACCAGCCGTGCGGCCAGATCGCCAACGCCGCCCCTGCGCCCGGCGGCGGATTCGAAGCGCTCGCGGTACTCCTGGAAGACGCGGCTGGCAAGGGGGAACTGCGGGCAGCCCAGGGTGACGATGACGGAATCGAATTGACGGGCATCGTTCCCGTCAGCGGATGAGCCAGAGAGTCTGTTTGCGATTCCCGGATTCCCGCGTCCGTAACAAAAAACAGGAGTTTGCCTGCCGCACCCTTCCCGCTTGGCGGGCACGAGAAGCCCCGTCAGAAGCGGGAGGGACGACGGTCCCGCCGAACCAAGGCGCCCTCTTCTTCCCCCCCTGAAGCTGACCTTTACCCACAAGTTGCCTGCTGCCGCATGATAAGGGACATCTGGGTGATATGGGATAGGTGTTGGAATCCCAGGCATAGGGTTTGTGGGCCGGGATGTTTATCGTTTTTACGGGCGAGGGAACCGGCCATGTTGGCGATCCCCAAGAGGGCTTGGCGCAGGGAAGGCGGTGCCTGCGCGGCTTGGGCGACGCCGCGGGCATGGCAGGTCAAGGCTTGCCATTCTTCCGTGGCAAGGAGCGCTGTACAGGGGAGATCGGGTGCGGTTCTGGCCAGCAGGGGGGGCCTACAGGATACGCCAGGCGACGATGGAGTAGAGAGTCAGCGCCCCGCTCAAGCGCTCGATGGTCTCCAATGGGCGCGATTCGATGCGGCCTCCCGTTTTCAGGACACGATGCCAGACTTCGATCCTCCATCGGCAGGAATACCCGTGGAGCCGTTCAATCGCCTCGTCGAGACAGGAGGTGGGGACGCTCGTCAGCAAGAGCCCCTCAATGGGCGTTTCCCCATCGGGCGGAGAAATCTCCGTCGCCAGAATCCCCCATAAATGGACTTCGCCAAGCGGCTTTCTCGTGCGCGGCGCCGGAATCGTGAGCCGCTGATGGCGCACGGACAAAGGGCAGGTACGCGGCGGCTTCCCGGGACGACGCGGCCCCTTGAGTTCGACCGTGCCCGCTTCCCGGGACGCCTGCAAGGTTTCCCACCAATGGCGATGCTCACTCTCCACGACACGATTCCACGAAGCCCGAACCAACCATTCGACTCCCACCGGACGTGCCATGGCAAACCACTCAAACCCATCGGCCTCGCGGTCGCCAACACTGACCCAGGTCGTCTCCGGCGCCGCTTCCCGCGCGGCAGCAAGCGCCTCGATACTCTTCAGCCATTTGCAGCTTTCTTTGTCCGCGATCGCGCGTTTCTTGTGCGGCGAAAGCCCCTTGTCCTCGCGCACCCAATTGTGCTGCGCCAGCAACCCCAAGGGCCAATGCTCCGGCGTGACCGCCAGCGTACCGTGAGAGAGCAACCCCCGCCCCTTCTCTGCGATCGGACCCAGACCTTGCGTCTCCGGAGGATGATCCCCGTTGAAAAAAGTCGTATCCTGTACCGCCCAAACAATGGGCACCGCACGCAAACGAGAATAAGTGCCCGGGTATGCCCAGCAAGAATGGGCTCGGGAACCGCTTGGGCGTTGTCAAAAAAACGATTGGCGGCTTTGAGTTCATGCCATTCCGGCAAAGCCTGGGGCAAACTGCGCTCAGAACATCGGGCCAGCGTCCGCGCCAGATCAACCCAACGCTTGCTCAGCCGCGCATCCCCCCAACCCCCCCTCCCAACTCCTCTTCCGCCCAATCGCCATCGTCCGCCTCCTCTTTCATAAGTCCTCCTCAAAATACAGGTCAGCCTGGATTGGCTTACCTCAATTCCGAGGCTAACACTATAACTTACTGTTTACAATGAATTTATAAGATGTGGGTAATGCTCAGC
>JAIRNL010000256.1 GCA_031258035.1 Azoarcus sp.
CTCGAAGAGGCCGCCACGCTCGCCGCCCGCCCGGCCCTGGCTGGGCTGGCGGCGGAGCTGGTCGATATCGGCGACGGCTGGCGCGAATTCGCCCTCGCCATCGCGCTGATGATCCGGGAGCGCGCGCCGCTCGAACCCGCCCGGATCGCGGCCTCGTTGCGGGCGCAGGCGGCGCGCGAGAAGGCGTTCTTCGCCGCGCTGGGCAAGGCCGTGAGCTGACCGCGTCATGATTGCCGCCGTTTCGCTTCCATGATCCGTATCGACCGTCTCCGCTATCGCTATCGCGGCGCGTCGTCCCCGGCGCTCGACGGGGTTTCGCTCGATATCGGGTGCGGCGGCGTCCATGGTCTCCTCGGCCCCAACGGCGCCGGCAAGACCACGCTGATTTCGCTGCTCGCCGGGCTGCTCGCGCCCCAGGAAGGCGGCATCAGCATCGGCGGCGAGCCGCTTGCCGCGTGGCGCGCCGCGCGTCCCACCGCGATTGCCCTGGTGCCGCAGGATTACGCCTTTTATCCGATGCTGACGGTGGCCGAAAACCTTGCGTTCTTCGCCGGGGCGCAGGGGCTTTCGCGCCGCGAGCGGCAGGCCGGTTGCGCCGAGGCCATGGCGTTCGCCTGTCTCGACGCCGTGGCCGGGCGGCGCGCCGGCGAGCTTTCCGGGGGGTTGCGGCGGCGTCTGAACCTGGCGATCGGCCTGACCGGCGCGCCCGAAGTGTTGCTGCTCGACGAGCCGACAGTGGGCGTCGACCCCCAGTCGCGCCGCTTCCTGCTCGATGCGGTCAAACGTTTCGCCGCCGCCGGGCGCACCGTGCTCTACACCTCCCATTACATGGAAGAGGTGGAAGCGGTGTGTTCCCATGTGGCGATCATCGACCACGGCAAGGTGCTGGCGGCGGGGCCGTTGGCCGAGATCCGGCGCGGCGGCGCGGCGGCGCTGAACCTGACGCTCGCCCGCCCGTTGCCGGAGACGCTCGCGGCGGCGTGGCGGGCGCGTTTCCCGGCCATGGAAACGGCGGACAATGCCGTGGAATTTCCCTGTTTCGCCGCCGACGCGCTCGCCCCCCTGTTTGCCGAACTTGCCGCCGCCGGCCTCGCCGTGGAGCACATGGCGTATGGCGCGCCGGATCTGGAACAGGTGTTCATGCAAATCACCCGCCATTCGGCGCGGGACTGAGCCCGGCAAGGAGAACGAGCTGCGATCCGGAAACCCGACTGCCCGCGCGTTGCCGCCGTTTCGCGGCCTGATCCGGCTTGTCGCGCTGTGGAAAAAAGAGCTGCTGGCGCTCGCGCGCGACCGCCACGGCCTCGCGGCGCTTTTCATCATGCCGGCGGTTTTCATCCTGGTGATGTCGCTCGCGCTCGCGGAAACCTTGTCCGCGCGGCAGGAGATTGCCCTCGGCTACGCGGTGCTCGATCTCGACGCCAGCCCCGTATCCCGCGCGCTCGATGAGCAACTGGGCGTGGCCGATGTTTTCGGGAAGCTCGCGCCGCCTCCCGACGCGGCGGACGCCCGCCGCCGGCTGGAAGCCGGGGAGGTCGCGTTCGTCCTGGTGATTCCGCAAGGCTTTGCCAGCCAGATCGGCGCCAACAAGACGCCGACGTTGCGCTTCCTGCTCGATCCCGCCGTGCCGCGCGTCTTGCGGGAGGGGTTTCGTCAGCGCGTCGAGGCGGCGACGATCCGGGTGTGGTTGGCTCATGTGCTCGAACGCCTGGGGCAGAACCTGATGATTCCGGAACTGCGCCGGGTCACGGAGCGCGTCGGCGCGCCCGAGATCGTGACCGAAGCCGTGGGCACTGGCGGCGGCGAGGCGTTCGCGCCGCCCTCCGCGGTGCAGCAGAACGTGCCGGCGTGGCTGATTTTTTCCATGTTCTTCGTCGTCATCCCGATTTCGTCGGTCTTCATCGGCGAGAGGCAGCGCGGCACCCTGCAACGCCTTTGCGCGCAGAGGGTTTCCTTCGGTCTCGTGCTGGCTGGCAAGTTCGCGCCCTTCGTGCTCATCAACCAGGCGCAGGCGGTGGTCATGGTGGCGGTCGGGCGCTGGCTCGTGCCATTGTGCGGCGGCGAGGCGTTCGTCCTGCCGGACGGCATGGCGGCGATTGCCGCCTTGTGGCTGCTCAGCCTGGCTGTCAGCACGGCGGCGGTCGGCTGGGCGCTTTTCATCGCCAGCATCGCGCGCAGCGGCGAACAGGCCACCGTGCTCGGCGGCGCGGGCAACATCATCATGGGCGCCATCGGCGGCATCATGGTGCCCCGGTTCGTGATGCCGGCGGCGATGCAGCCCTGGACGCGCCTGTCGCCGATGGACTGGGCGCTCGAAGGTTTTCACCAGGTCATGCTGCGCCATGGCGGCATTGCCGACATCCTGCCCGTGGCGGCGGCGCTGGTATGCTTCGGGTTCCTCGCCCTCCTGGCCGCCGTGCCGTCGAGCCGCCGGGGGCGAAACTGATCGCGCGCGCCGCGCCGCCTTCCGGAAAGGGAAAGGCGGGCGAAAACGCCGACCTTCAAGCGGAACGACATTCATGACCGACCTGAAATCAGCCCTCAAGACCTTGATCGTGGAGACCTGCGGCAAGGATTGCGACCCCGCCGCCATCGCCGACGACGAAATCCTGTTCGGCAGCGGCACGCGGCTCGCGCTCGACTCGCTCGACGCCCTGCAACTGTCGATCGCGCTGCAAAAACGATTCGGCGTGCGCCTCACCGACAGCAAGGAGACCCGCCGCGCGCTCGCCAGCATCGCCAGCCTTGCGGACTGGCTGCGCGCGCGGGGCATGGCGGACGCCGTGCCGTGAGTGGCGTGGACGCCGCCCGCCCGGTCTATATCGCCCGCCACGGCCATGTCTCGGCGCTGGGCCTGTCGTCCGCCGCCGCCGCGGCCGCCCTGCTTGCGGACGAGACGAACATCGCCTGGCGCGATCTGCCCGACGGCCGCTACCCCTGGTTCGCGCTGCCGTTGCCCGAGCGGGACTGGCAGGCGCGCGCCCGCCGCGCCCTCGGGCTGGTCGCCGCCGAACTCGGCCTTGGCCTGCCGTCCGCCGCGTTTGTCGATCTGCCGCTGTTCGTGGGGTCTTCCGCGCTCGAAGCCGGCGCCATCGAGGCCCGCTCCCGAGCCAGCGGCGTGCTCGTGACCTCCCACGACGATGTCGGGAGCTTCTGCGTGAGCATGCGCGCCGCATTTGGCGTCGCCGCCGAACCATGGCTTTTTTCCACTTCCTGTACCTCGGGTTTTGCCGCGCTGGAAGCGGCTTTTCTCTTGATCGGACATGGCGAGGCCGACGGGGCGCTGGTGCTCGGCGCCGAATTTGGCAGCGATACGACGCTTGCCGGCTTCGCCGGCCTCGGGCTGCTCGCGCGCGATGGCGATGACGCCGGACTGATCCTCGGCGAAGCGGTTGCCGGCCTGCGGCTCACGGCGCAATCCGGCGATTGGCGGATCGCCGCCTGTCGCCTGGGCACCGACGGCTATTCCGTGACCTCGCCGACGCCCGACGGCCGCGTCATCGCCGCCAACATCGCCGCCGCGCTCGCCGATGCCGGGCTGGCCGCGAGCGACATCGACCTCGTCAAACCCCACCGCGGGCGCATGGCCGGCACCGACGGGCCGGAAGAAGTCGCGCTCGATCTCCTTTTCGGCGCCCGCCGTCCGCCGGAAATCACCTTCAAGCGCCGGTTCGGCCACACCCTGGGCGCGAGCGGCCCGGCGGAACTCACCGCCCTGCTGGCCTTGCTCGACACGCCCGCCGGGCAGGCCCGCCATAGCCAGCCGCGTCGTCTGCTGTTCAACCTCGTCGGTTTCGGCGGCAGCACCGCCACCGTCATCGTCGAACGCTGCCGGGGCGGCGGAGACGAAAATTGAAGACGCTCCGGATCGGCGCCATGCGGGAACAGCGGTTCGACAGCGCCACGCTCTCCGCGCTCGCGCGCAGGCAATCCGCCGTGCCGCTGCGGCGCGCCGGCGCCTTGACCGAACTGGCCATCGTCGGCGTGGCGGACTGCCTTGCCGGTCGGCCCGCGTGCTCCACCATGGTGCTGTGGGGGTCGCGCATCGGCGCGCGCGCCGCGGGCGCGCGCGTCGTCTCCGACGTCGTCTTTGCCCGCGAAGCGCCATTTCCTTTCGACTTTCTCGCCACCCAGCCCATCCTTGCCGCCATCCCCTTGCAGCAGAGCTTTCCCTGCATCGAAAGCGTGCTCTACCAGCCCTGGACGGGCGAGACGGAGATGCACTGGCTGCGCATGCGGGCGCTTGCCGCCGTCTTCCTGCGGGCGGGCCGCCACGCGCGCGTCCTGTGCGGGCAAGTCGAGCCGGAAGAGGGCGGACACCTCGGGCGCTGGCAAGTGCTGGAGAGCTGATCCCGCCCCGATGGGGATCGTATATTTCCCCGCACTACGCGCCTTTCTTTTTCGCTAAAATCCCGCCTCTTCTTTCCCGCGCGCGAAGACACGATGGCACTGATAGTCCAGAAATACGGCGGCACCTCGATGGGCAGCCCCGAACGCATCAAGAATGTGGCAAGGCGGGTGGCGAAGTTTCGCGCGCAAGGGCACCAGGTCGTCGTCGTCGTGTCGGCGATGAGCGGCGAAACCAACCGCCTGGTCGCGCTGGCTCGGGAATTGTCGAAGGCGCCCGACCCGCGCGAGCTGGACGTGGTGGTTTCCACCGGCGAACAGGTCTCGATCGGCCTCCTCGTCCTGGCGCTGCAAGACATCGGCGTCGCCGCGAAAAGCTATACCGGCGGGCAGGTGAAGATCCTCACCGACAACGCCTTCGGCAAGGCGCGCATCCTCGGCATCGACGAGGCCGCGATCCGCCGCGACCTCGCCGAAGACAAGGTCGTCGTCGTCGCCGGCTTCCAGGGGGTCGATGCCGACGGCAACATCACCACGCTCGGGCGCGGCGGCTCCGACACCACCGGCGTCGCGCTGGCCGCGGCCCTGAAAGCCGACGAATGCCAGATCTACACCGACGTCGACGGCGTCTACACCACCGACCCGCGCATCGTCCCCGAAGCGCGCAGGCTCGATGTCATCACCTTTGAAGAAATGCTGGAAATGGCCAGCCTCGGCTCCAAGGTATTGCAGATCCGCTCGGTCGAATTCGCCGGCAAATACAAGGTCAAGCTACGTGTGCTTTCCAGCTTCGAGGAAGAAAGCCAGGGCACGCTCATCACCGTTGAGGAAAACCGCAACATGGAACAACCCGTCATCTCCGGGATCGCCTTCAACCGCGACGAAGCCAAGATCACCGTACTGGGCGTGCCCGACCAGCCAGGCATCGCCTGCCAGATCCTGGGGCCGGTGGCCGAGGCCAACATCGACGTCGACATGATCATCCAGAACGCCGGCCGCGACGGCACTGCCGATTTCTCCTTTACCGTCAGCCGGAACGATCTCGACAAAACAGTCAATGTGCTCGACCGCGTGAAGGCCGTGATCGGCGCCAAGGCGATCGAGGCCGACAAAAACCTGTGCAAGGTCTCGGTCGTTGGCGTCGGCATGCACTCGCACCCCGGCGTGGCCGCGAGGATGTTCCGCGCGCTTTCCGAAGAAGGCATCAACATCCGCATGATTTCCACCTCCGAAATCAAGATCTCGGTGGCGATCGACGAGAAATACCTCGAATTGGCCGTGCGCGTGCTGCACAAGGCGTTCGACCTCGACCGTCCCGCCCTCTGAGCGCCGGGCGGCAACCGGCCGACGCTCCCATCCGCCCGCGCGCCCGCATCCGCGCCTTCCAACAGGCGCGCGACAAAACAGGACAGCCTGGAGACGCGCAAACAAGCCCGATGCCCTCGAATACCGAACCCAGCCCCGAACCCGCCCCCCTGAATGCCGACGCCCCTGGCGGCGCGAAACACGCCTTCGAGTCCGCCGCGCATTTCGTCGCCTGGGTGCGCGCCGCCGCGCCGTATATCCATGCCTTTCGCGGCAAGACCTTCGTCGTCGGCTTCGGGGGGGAAGTGGCCGCGGGGCCGCTGGCGCAAAGCCTCGCCTACGATTGCAACCTGCTCGCCGCCCTGGGCATCCGGCTGGTGCTGGTGCATGGCGCGCGCGCGCAGATCGACGCCGAACTGGCGCGGCGGGGGCTGGAGGGGCGCTTTCACAACGGCCTGCGGATCACCGATCCGGCCGCGATGGAGTGCGTCAAGATCGCCATGGCGGTGACGCGCTTCGAGGTGGAGGCGCTGCTGTCGCAAGGTCTGCCCAACACGCCGATGGCCGGCGGCTACATGCGGGTGACGGGAGGCAATTTCATCACCGCGCGCCCGGTCGGGGTGGTCGATGGCGTCGACCACCAATACACCGGCGCGGTGCGCAAGGTCATCGCCGAGGAAATCAACGCTGATCTCGACCAACAGAACGTGGTGCTGATTACCCCGCTCGGCATGTCGCCGACGGGAGAAATCTTCAACATGTGCATGGAAGAGGTCGCCGAGGCGGTGGCGGTGGCGGTCAAGGCCGAAAAGCTGATCTACCTGTGCGATGCGCCGGGGCTGCTCGACGGCGATGGCGGCCTCGTCGCCTCGGTCACTGCCGACGAGGCACAACAACATCTCGATGCCGGCGAAGGACTGACCGAGGATCTGCACCTCTACCTGCCGTGCGCGATCCGCGCGGTGCGGCGCGGCGTGGCGCGCTGCCACCTCGTCGACCGCGACAAGGACGGCGCGCTGCTGCTGGAGTTTTTCACGCCCGCCGGCGTGGGAACGGTGGTGTCGCGCGATCCGCTCTTTCGCGCGCGCGAGGCGACGGTCGACGACGTGGGGGCGCTGGTGGCGCTGATTTCGCCGCTGGAAGCCGACGGCACCCTGGTGCGGCGCGGGCGCGAACTGCTCGAACGCGAAATCGACCGTTTCTCGGTGGTCGAATACGACAACATGCTCGTCGGCTGCGCCGCGCTCTATCCGTTTTCGGAAGACAACGCCGCCGAACTGGCTTGCCTTGCCGTGACGCCGGAATACCGCCGCGCCGGGCTGGGCGAACAGCTGCTGGGCCGGATCGAGCGGCGGGCGCGGCGCGAGCGGCTGGATCGCCTGTTCGTGCTCACCACGCGCACGGCGCACTGGTTCCGCGAGCGCGGCTTCGACGAGACCGGCCCCGAGGCGCTGCCGCAACAGAAGCGCGAACTGTACAATCTGCAACGGCGCTCCAAAGTGTTCGTCAAAACGCTTTGAACGGTTAGAATAGCCAACCTGACTTTCCCCCGAAACTTTCCCCCCGAAACGAGAGGACAAAACAACATGACCCATATGGTCAATTGCGTGAAGCTCGGGCGCGAGGCCGAAGGACTCGAACGCCCGCCGGTACCGGGTGAGTTGGGCCAGCGCATTTTCGAGAATGTTTCCAGGGAGGCGTGGCAGCAGTGGGTCAAGTACCAGACCATGCTGATCAACGAAAACCGCCTCAATCTGATGGACCCCAGGGCGCGCAAATACCTCTCCGAGCAAATGGAAAAGCATTTCTTTTCCGGCGAGGCCGACCAGGTTTCGGGTTTCGTGCCCCCGGCGCCGTGAAACCCTTTCGCCCGCGGGACATGACGCAATGCGCCTGGCTCGCGCGCGGCGGTCGCGGTCGGGCATGCCTCTATGGTATCGTCCGGAATCCGCCGCCGCCCCTTGAATATTCGTTCTCCGTTTCCGCATGATGCTCCTGCTGAAATTTTTCTCGCTGATCGCCGTCCTGTTGTTTGAACAGGTGCATCCCCTGCCCGTGAAACGGTTCGTGCTCGATCCCCTGCGCGCGCTTGTCGCGGCCCTGCTCGGGCGCCGCGGGCGCCTGGGAACGAACGAGCGCCTGGCCTGGGGGCTGATCGTGGCGGCGGGAACGGCGCTGTGCGCGCTCCTGGCTTGCTGGTTGCCGCTGTTGCTCAACATCGTCTTTACCGTCGCGGTGCTCTACCTCACCCTGGGTTTCCGCCACGAAAGTCATTTCTTCACCGACATCCACCTTGCCTTGCGCACGCAGGACGCCGACACCGCGCGCCGCCTGCTGTCCGAATGGCGCGGCGGGCAGTACGAGGAAGCCGGCGCCGACGAAGTGGCGCGGTTCGCCATCGAACAGGCGCTGGTGGCGGCGCACCGCAACGTATTCGGCGTCATCTTCTGGTTCGTGCTCCTCGGCCCCGCCGGCGCGGTGATGTACCGGCTGGCCAGGTTCCTCCATGACGAATGGGGCGACCGGCGGGACAGCGGCCTGGAACGTCACGGGCAGTTCGCGCGCCATGCGTTCTTCATCATCGACTGGGCGCCGGCGCGGATGACCGCGATCCTGTTCGCGGTCGGCGGGAATTTCGAGGACGCGGTGTTTTGCTGGCGCGCCCAGTCCGTGCTGCTGCCGGATCGCGGCAACGCCGTCCTGATAGCCAGCGGGGCCGGCGCGCTCGGCGTGCGTCTGGGCGGGCAGCCGGGCCTGGATTCCGCGGGGGGCGAAACGGAAACCCTGGAAGTCGGCGTTGGCGACAGGGCCGGCGTCGACGATATGCAAGCCACGGTCGGGCTCGTCTGGCGGGCCCTGGTCGTGTTCATGGTGTTGCTGGCTCTGACGACGATTGCCGTCTGGGTGGGTAGCTAATTTCTGAAGAGAGGAGAAAGCCAATGGCTGATCGTGAAATCGTTGTCTTGAGTGCCGCCCGTTCCGCGGTGGGCGGGTTTGGCGGTTCCCTGAAAGATCTGGAGCCCGCCGAACTGGGCGGCCTGGTCATCAAGGAAACCATCGCCCGTTCCGGCGTGGCCCCGGAAGAAATTTCCTTTGCCGCCGTGGGCAACATCATGCCGACGGATCCGCGTTATCCGTATGTCGCGCGCGTTGCCACCATCCAGGGCGGTTTGCCGATGAGCTCCGTCGCCTTCGCGGTCAACCGCCTGTGCGGCTCGGCCATGCAGGCGCTCGTCTCCTCGGCGCAGGCCATCCTGCTGGGCGATGCCGACTACGCGCTCGCCGGTGGCGTGGAAGTGATGTCGCGCGCCGCCTACATGTTGCCGGCGCTGCGCTTCGGCGCGCGCATGGGCGAGACCGCGGCATTCGATTCGATGATTTCGGTCATCACCGACCCGTTTGGCGTCGGCCACATGGGCATCACCGCCGAAAACCTCGCGGTCAAGTACGGCATCACCCGCGAAGAACAGGACGCTTTTTCGCTGGAATCGCAGAAACGCGCCGCCGCCGCCCTGGAAGCGGGCCACTTCAAGAGCCAGATCGTGCCGATCGTCCTCAAGACCCGCAAGGGCGAGGTCGTCTTCGACACCGATGAGCATCCCAAGCCGGGCACCACGCTGGAGTCCCTGGCCAAGATGCGGCCCGCCTTCAAGAAAGACGGCACGGTGACGGCGGGCAACGCCTCCGGCGTCAACGACGCCGCCGCCTTTCTCGTGCTGGCTGACGCAGCCAGGGCCGCCGCCGCCGGCCACAAGCCGATCGCCCGCCTCGTCTCCTACGCCATCGCCGGCGTGCCCAACGACGTGATGGGCGAAGGCCCGATCCCCGCCACCCAGCTTGCCCTGAAGCGCGCCGGCCTCACGCTGGATCAGATCGACGTGATCGAATCCAACGAAGCCTTTGCCGCGCAATCGCTGACCGTCGCCAAAGTGCTCGGCCTCGATCCAGCCAGGACCAACCCCAACGGCGGCGCGATTGCCCTCGGCCATCCGGTGAGCGCCACGGGCGGCGTCATCATCACCAAGCTGCTGTACGAACTGCAACGCCGCAACGCCCGCTATGGGTTGGCCACGATGTGCATCGGCGGCGGCCAGGGGATCAGCACCATCTACGAACGGCTCTGATACACGGTTTGCCGCGGTAGTGAAAACGGCGTCCTCGGACGCCGTTATTCCGCGACTCCGCGCGCAATGACAGTGAGGGGCGCTTCGCGCCCTTTGCACACAAATCTGGATTCCGCGACTCCGCGCGGAATGACAGTGAGGGACGCTTCGCGCCCTCTGCATGCAACATCCGCATCCTGAAGTTCCCACAAACCGTTTCAACCCAAAGGAAATCCCATCATGAGCAAGAAAACCAACTGGCTTCCCGGCAAGCGTGAACTGCAAATCGCCATGAGCGAGAACTGGCAAACCATCCTTGTCACCACCAAGGTTTCCGCCTGGAACATTCCCACGGCGGAAGTCACCGCTCTCAAGACCCTCACCACGGCGGCGGAGGTGGCGCTGGCGCTTTCCCAGAGCAGCGCCCGCACCGTCGTGGTCACGGCGCAGACCAAGGCCGCCTTCGCCGCGCTCACCGAGAAGATGCGCTTTTTCAAGAGCCGCTATTTCGTCAGCCCGCCCCTGGTCGACGCCGATTACATCTCGCTGGGCCTCAAGCCCCACGACACGAAGCCGACCCCCGTCCCGCCCCCCACCGCGCAGGCGGAAGCGGACATCACCTACCCCGCCGCGCACACGCTGGAATTGCATTTGCGCCCGCTCGCCGACACCGCGCCCGATCCGCATCACAGCGATTACGGTTTCCGCGTCTATTACGGCATTCTCCCGCCCGGCGGCGCCACGCTGGAAGCCGCCGCCGGCCCCCGCCGCGATCTGCTCAAACCGCCGACTTCCGGCGACGAGCTCCCCCATTCCCATTTCACCCGCCGCAAACGCGAACGGCTGGATTTCGCGCAGGAGGAAAGCGGCAAGACGGTTTATTTCTGCGTGCGCTACGAGAACGCGAAAGGGGAGCCGGGGCCGTGGGGGCCGATCTTTTCGGCGGTGATTCCGTGAGGGTGGGGGCGCGCGTCGTTGTCGCGGGGCGCGCTTTCGTTTCGCAATGGCGGTTCGGGCGCAAGACGCCGTGAATCCGTGGCGCAATGTCCGTCAGGCTGACAGGCAGCCGCGGCACAAATGCCGATCCGGCAGA
>JAIRNL010000282.1 GCA_031258035.1 Azoarcus sp.
GTACGGCGGAGAAACTCTCCGCGCTACTGGAAATCCCTCCGCGCAACTGACTTGGCGCAATGAGAGAAAGAGAACAGATGAACGATTTGAGAGGCCAGCCGTCGCCCGGTGTGCGGCACGAAGGCGGCCCACGATGACCGCCGCCGAAAAGCTCTCCGAGCTGCCCGCCGGGACAAGGCGGCAGGGGTATGAAATCCGCGCCGTGCTGGGAGGCGGACAGCGAAGCCTCGTCTACAAGGCTTACGACGTCATGCTCGACCGTTACGTCGCGCTCAAGGAATACCTGCCGGTCGCCTTCGCCGCGCGCGACGAAAACCGCCAACTCGTCGTGCTGCCCGGAAAAGACGAAGCGTTCAGCGAAGGGCTCAAACGCTTCATTGCCGAAGCGCAGGTCATGACGCAGCTCAATCACTTCGCCCTGCGCGGCTCGTACCAGGTTTTCATGGACGCGGGTAGCGCCTATATCGTCATGCCGTACTACCCCGGCAAGTCATTGCGCGCGATGGTGCAGGACGATTGGCGCGCCGCCAACATCGGTGACGTGCTCATGATCGTGCTGCCGCTGCTCGAAGGGCTCTCCCTGCTCCATCGGATGCGCTACTGCCACTGCGGCGTCTCGCCCGACAACATCCTGATCCGCGACAATGGCGAACCCATCCTGCTCGATTTCGGCGCGGCCCAGCGACCGGGGGCGTTCCCCGATCGCCCCGTGACCGATCTCGCGCCCGGTTTTGCGGCGCTGGAGCAATACCGCGACAACGGTCATGACGTGTGTATCGGCGCCTGGACGGACATCTACGGCATTTCGGCGGTGATCTACTACATCGTCACCGGCATCCTGCCCCCGGAGGCGATGGCCCGCGTCGCGCACGACCCCCTCAAGCCCCTTGCCAGCTTCGCCCGCGACGATTTGCCCGCGTTTTTGCTGGAGATCATCGACCAGGGGTTGTCGGTTGCGCCGCAAAATCGTTTCGCCAGTATCGACGACTTTGCCACGGCGCTCGATTACACCGTGCAGAAAGCGCTCGTGTCATCGCCCACGTCGGCGACGCCGGCAATGAGCGAAATCCTCTCGGTGGCGACCGCCGTTTCGGCCTATTCCCCGCGAACCCGAAAAATCCTGCAATCAACCTGGGCATTGCGCGAACAGATTCGCCAGCGGGGGGTGGTTTAAATCGTGAAGTTTCGCGCCCAAAACCCAAAGACGGTCTCGGCGCTCGGGTTCCTGATCCTGATCGCGCTGATCTGGTTCGTCGGCCCGCATCTCCATGTTGGCCTGATCGACGAAGGTTTTCGATTGAAGATCATTTTCGGCGTCATGGCGGCCTGGGTACTGACGCTCCTGATCGGACAGTTGGTCACGCTGCGCGCCGGTCGTCTGCTCGAAAAAATGCTCCACCGCCAGGCCGACGGCGCCGTAGTGGGCGCGACCCCCTCCCGGCGCGCCGAAATCAGGTTTTTGCGAGACCGGCTGCTCGCCGCCATCCACACCCTGAAGACGTCGAAGCTTGGCAAGGCGCGCGGAAACGCCGCGCTCTACGAACTGCCCTGGTACATGATCATCGGGCCTTCCTCGGTGGGTAAAAGCACCGCGCTCCTGCAATCCGGGCTGAACTTTCCGTTCTCCGACCAGAACGGCGTAGCCGTCCAGGGCATAGGCGGCACCCGCAACTGCGACTGGTTTTTCAGCAGCGAAGGCGTGCTGCTCGATACCGCTGGACGCTATGCCACCGAAACAGAGGACAGGGACGAATGGATGGGTTTTCTCAGGCTCCTGAAGCGTTACCGGAACAAGGCGCCGGTCAATGGCATCCTGGTGGCGACGAGCCTGCACGAACTGCTGCAATACCGTTCGGATAGCTTTACCACCTATGCCCGGCAAATCCGCGAGCGGGTGGACGAAATCGAAGAGGTCTTCGATTTGCGCCCGCCGGTCTATCTCATCTTCACCAAACTCGACCTTTTGGGCGGCTTTGCCCAATTCTTCGCGGACGCCGGGGAAGAAGAGCGCGCGCGCGTCTGGGGCGCGACCCTTGCCCACGAGCAAGAGGCCGGGTTCGACATCCGGCGCGCGGTCGACGAACAGTGCGAGCTGCTCTACCGGGGACTGCGGCGGATCGGCGAAGAAAAGCTGGGGCAGGTACGCGGCGCGGACGCCAACCCCGCGCTTTATGTCTTTCCGCTCGAATTCCATGCCCTGAAAGAGAGCGTCGTCCGGTTCGTGGAATTACTGCACGGGGACGATCCCTACCACACCCAGCCACTGCTGCGCGGCATCTATTTCACCAGCGCCCTGCAACAGGGCGAGACGCAAATCGCTGCCGCCGAGCGGGTGTCCCGCCTGTTCGATCTTTCCCGCAGTGGCTTCAAGACCCGCCAGCCAGCGGCCGCGCACGGCTATTTCCTGCGCGACCTCTTCCGCGAAGTCCTGTTTGCCGACCAGAACCTGGTCTTGCGGCAAACCCGGCCGCGCATCAACCGGCTGCGGCTGGCTGGCATGGCGGCGGGGCTGGCTGCGTTGGCTGGCGGCGCCGGCGCGCTGACCTTCTCCTATACGGACAACCGCGACATGGTCGCCGCCGCCGCCGGCGAGCGGGCCATCGCCGCCAGCGCCTTCGCCGCCGAACCGCTCTCAGCCAGGCTGGCTGCGCTGGCGCGCCTGCAGCAACGCCTCGAACAATTGCAACGATATCGCACCGACGGACATCCCTGGCTGATGGGCGTGGGCCTCTATCAAGGGCAAAAACTGGAAACGGCGCTGCGCAAACAATACTTCGACGGCTTGCGCGCCGTCATGCTGGAGCCCGTGCGCGGGCGACTGGAAACCGTTCTCAAAGAATGGCAGGAATCGGGCCATCACATCGCGCCGGAGGAGAGCGAAGAAAGCTACGACGCGCTCAAGACCTACCTGATGCTGGGGTCGCGCCAGAGGCTGGAAGCCGCCTGGCTCGCTGATCACCTGCCGCGCTTCTGGCGACCCTGGCTCGAAGCGCAGCATGTCCCGGGCGAATCGGTCGAAAGGGGCGAAGCGGGCAACGCGGTGGCGTTCTACCTCTCCCAGCTCCAGGCGCCGGATCTACCGCTGATCGAAAACGACGAAGCCCTGGTCGACCAGTCCCGCAAATCCCTGCGTCATGCACTGATGACCCAGTTGCCTGTCGGGGAACAAATCTACGCCGAACTCAAGGCGCGCGCCAACGCCAAATTCCCCTCGCTGACCGTCGACTTCATCCTCAAGGGCAAGGATCCCGGCCTCCTGAGCGGTGCCACCGAGGTACCCGGCGCATTTACGCGCGAAGCGTGGGACAAATACATGAAAAGCGCCATCGCCGAGGCGAGCCGGGGCGGCATCGAGCGCGAGGACTGGGTGCTGTCCGTCCTGATCCAGAACAACCTGGCTCAGGACAACGACGCCGCCCGGAACCAGTCCGAACTGGAAGCGCTTTATCGCGCCGACTATGCCAGGGCGTGGATGGCGTTCCTGCGTGGCCTCACCGTTGCCGCCCCGGATGACGTCATGCGGGCCGAACAGACGCTGGCGCGCCTGTCCAACCCGCAAGACTCGCCCATCAGGATCGTATTGCAACGCGCCGCCTTCGAGACCGCATGGGATAACCCGAGCCGGATAGCGAACACCGTCCAGGACGCCCGGCAGGCGATGGTAAACAGGACGACCGGGCTACTCGGGGGCAATGCGCGCGCGCCGGACGCGATACCCGGAGGGCAAGGCGTCCGCCATGGCGAGTTGGGAAAACAATTTGCCTTCCTCGCCGCGCTGGTCGGTGACGACAAACAAGCCTCGCCGTCGATGTCTGACTACCTGGAGCGGCTTGCCAGGCTCAAGGCCCGTTTCGGCAAGATCGCCGCCGCGGACGAACCGGGGCTGGAAGTGCGCGAACTGGTGGAAGCCACCCTGAACGGCAAAGGGTCCGAATTCGTCGACACCATGCAGCATATTGACGACATCATGCTTGCCCCGGCCGAGTCCGCTTTCCGCGACGCGCTGCGCCCGCTCTTGACGAAGCCGCTACTAGCCAGTTACGCCGTGCTGATCCCGCCCATTGCCGAAGACCTCAATCTGCTCTGGGAAAGCGAAGCCTACGAGGACTGGAAGGAACTGGCTGGAAAATATCCGTTCAGCAACGCCCCGGACGAAGCGGAATTCTCCGAAATAGCCAATTTCGCCAAAGCCGACGGCGCGCTCGACGCCTTCATCGACACCATCCTGGGCGATCTCGTGACCCGGCGCGGCAACCAGATCGCCGCCCGTCACTGGAACGGAATGGGCGTGCGCCTGAACCCGGCCTTCGTTACCAACGCCGAGCGCCTGCTCGCGTTCAGCGCCATGCTCCGGCGCGGCGAGACGGCCCGTTTTGAATTACAGCCGGTGCCGACGCCGGGACTCTCGGAGATCAAGGTCGAAATCGACGGCCAGACCCTGCGTTACCGCAACGGCCCCCAGCCTTGGCAGACCTTCAAATGGCCGGCGGGCGAACAGCAGGGCGCGCGCATCCAGGCCGTCGCCTTCGACGGCGCGAGCGCGGTCGTTGCCAACCAGCCAGGCCGCATGGGCCTGATTCGCATGCTCAATGAGAGCACGCGCGTCTACGATCCCGCAACCACGCGCGGCCAATTGACATGGCGTTTCGAGCGGCTGGGCGAAGCCAACGAAATCAAGCTCAACTTCCACATGGTGAGCGGCCTCAACCCGATGCAGCTATCGGCCCTGAGATCCGTCAGCCTGCCCAAACGCATCGCGCAATAGGAGCCCCCATGCCGATCGCCTTCATGCCCCCCGCCCGCGACGCCGTCCCGCACGCCGTATTCGGCAAACTGCCGCGCCGTGCGGATTTCGTACGCTTCGGCGGCGCGCATCTCGCGGTGCGGGAATTCGACGAGCTGCTCGCCAGGAGCCTCGCGTATGCCAGCCGGCAACCGGACTGGGACGAAGCGGCCTACCTCGGCACAGGCGCGGTCGACTTCCAGTTCACCGCGAGCGACGGGCGCGAATGTTTCATCGGCGTCCTCACCCCCAGCCACGACGAATCCGGGCGGCGCTTTCCCCTCGTGGCGGGCGCAATCCTGCCTGGGGCCGCCGCCGCGCCGCATGCCCCGGAACTGGCTATCGCCAACGAACTGTACTTCTCCGGCCTGCGCGACCAATTGACGAGCGCCGTTGGCAGCGCCGTCGACCTCCTCGCCTGCCGCCAGTTCCTCGACACCTGGACGGCGCCGAATCCGCACGCACAGGACGACATCGACCTTGCCGCGCAAATCCTGGCTCGCCACCTCGAGCAGGCGAACGCCGCCCAGTGGCACGCCGCCCTCATGGACGCCGGGCAAGGCGGGCTCGACGATACCCTGCTGGCTTACCTCTTCCGGGACAACGTCGCGCACCGCGCCATCGCGCCCGCCCTGCTGCCCCTGTCCGACACGCAAGGGGAGGACACCCTGGATCAGGCCGCCTGGCTCGCGCTCTATCGCGTGGCCTCGGGCCACGGCCTCGCCCCCGACTACCTGTGCGCCGCCCGCGAGGGGCGGCGCACGCTCATCATCTCGCCGGGACGCCCCGACGAACGCAGCCTCGCCGCCCTGTGGGGCGTCGAGCCAGAACCCGCCGCGCGCGCGGACGCCTTCCCATGGAAACAGCACCCCGTCCAGGCAGAAGCCGCCTGGACGCTCGGTCGACAACTGCAAGACCCCGCCCCCGGCCTTGCGCCGCTCATCGAAACACTGGAACGGATCGTTCGCCATCTCGCGGACGACGCCCCCCGCGGCGATCCCCGCCTCTTTTCTTTCAATTGATTAAGGAATCGAACCCCCATGGCTACCAGCAAGAAAAACACGCAGCACAAACTGGATCGCGTCCGCCCCCCGCGCGTGCAAATCACCTACGACGTCGAAATCGGCGACGCCATCGAAACCAAGGAAATCCCCTTCGTCCTCGGCGTGATCGGCGACTACTCCGGCCAACCCAAAGAACCGCTACCCAAACTGAAAGAGCGCAAGTTCGTCCAGATCGACCGCGACAACTTCGACGACGTCCTCAAGGGCATGGCCCCCCGTCTGGCGATGCGCGTGCCCAACAGACTCAAGGGCGACGACGACAGCCTGCTATCGGTCGAACTCAATTTCGACCGCCTGGAAGACTTCGCGCCGCAGAACGTAGTCAAGCAAGTCGAACCGCTCAACAAACTACTTGAAGTGCGCCAAAAGCTCTCCGACCTGCGCAACAAAATGGTGGGCAACGACAAACTCAACGACCTGCTCGACGAAATCGTGCGCGACGCCGACAAACTCCAGCAAATCCAGCAACAATCCGGCAAGACGGAGGAATGACAAATGGCTGAAACCGCCCCCCTGCAAGCCCCGGCCGCCCCCCGCCCCGCCGAACCCGCCGGCGCCCTGCTCGACACCATCATCGATGAGAGCCGGGCGGCGACCAACGAAGCGGAAAAGACGCGTGCCCGCGACCTGATTGGCGAACTCGCTGAACAGGTGCTCGCGGGCGACGTCG
>JAIRNL010000118.1 GCA_031258035.1 Azoarcus sp.
CCTTGGTCATCCGGGAAAAGGCGCTGGGCAAGGATCACCCCTCCACGGCCATGATCCATAACGACATTGCCGTGGTGCTCGACAGCCAGGACGACTACGCCGGGGCGCTGGCTGGGTGCTTCGATGCCTACCGCGTTTTTTTCCGCAAGCTCGGCGGGGATCACCCCAATACCCGCGCCATCGCGGCCAACATGGCGCACGTTTATCTGAAGACGGACGACCCCCGCCCATTCGAGGCGTGGCTGGAAGAACAGATGGGGAAGGCGCCGCCCGGATAGCGGCGTTGTCCTACCCCACCAGCCGCTTGAGTGCGTACAGCTTTTCCAGCGCCTCGCGCGGCGACAGCGCATCCGGGTTGGTGTTAGCCAGCTCGGTCAATGCCGGGTGCGACAGCGGCGCGTCTTCTTCTTCCGGCGGCAGCGCGGCGAACAGGTCGCCCTGCGGCCCGGCGGCGACGGCGTGGTTTTCCAGCGTCCGCAGACGTCGTCGCGCTTCGCGGATCACCGGGGCCGGAATGCCGGCGAGCGCCGCGACTTCGATGCCGTAACTCTGGCTCGCCGGGCCGTCTTCGAGCGCGTGCAGGAAGACGATGCTGTGCTTGTGTTCGACCGCGTCGAGGTGGACGTTGGCGCACTCGGGGTATTCGGCGTCGAGCCGGGTCAACTCGAAATAATGGGTGGCGAACAGGCTCAGGCTGCGGTTTTTTTCCAGCAGGTGGCGGGTGATGGCGAAGGCGAGCGCGAGTCCGTCGAAAGTGGAGGTGCCGCGCCCGATTTCGTCCATCAGCACGAGGCTTTGCTCGGTGGCGCCGTGCAGGATGGCGGCGGCTTCGGTCATTTCGACCATGAAGGTGGAGCGGCCCGAGGCGAGGTCGTCGGAGGCGCCGATGCGGGTGTAGATGGCGTCGAGCGGGCCGATGACCGCTTGGCGGGCGGGGACGAAGCTGCCGATGTGGGCAAGGAGCGCGATGAGCGCCACCTGGCGCATGAAGGTCGATTTGCCGCCCATGTTGGGGCCGGTGATGAGCAGCATCCGGCGCGAGGCCGCGAGCCGCGCGTCGTTGTGGATGAAGTGCTCGATCTGGCGCTCCACCACCGGATGTCGTCCGCCCTCGATGTGGATGCCCGGCTGGGAAGAAAACGCCGGGGCGACGTAGTCGTGACGCCGCGCCGCTTCGGCGAAGGCAGCCAGCGCGTCGGCGGCGGCGAGCGCCCGCGCCGCGCGCTGGAGATCGGGGATGTGGACGGCGAGTTGGTCGAGCACGGCCTCGAAGAGCATTTTTTCGCGCGCCAGCGCCCGCTCCTGCGCCGAAAGCGCCTTGTCCTCGAAAGCCTTGAGCTCGGGGGTGATGTAACGCTCGGCGTTTTTCAACGTCTGGCGGCGGCGGTAATCGTCCGGCACCCGCGCCGTGTTGGCGTGGCTGACCTCGATGTAGAAGCCGTGCACTTTGTTGAATTCGACCTTGAGGTTGTTGATGCCGGTGCGGGCGCGCTCGCGTCCTTCGAGCTTGATGAGGAAATCGCCGCAGTTGTTCTGGATGCCGCGCAATTCGTCGAGTTCGGCGTCGAACCCCCCGGCGATGACGCCGCCATCCCTGAGCATCGCGGCGGGTTCGTCGGCGATGGCGCGGACGAGCAGTTCAAGCGGTTCGGGGGGGAGGGCGAGATCGGCGGCGAGTTCGGCGAGCAGCTCGGAGGGCGAGCCGTCGAGCGCGGGGATGAGCGCGGGCAGTTGGGCGAGGCTCGTCCGCAGGGCGGCGAGGTCGCGCGGGCGGGCGCTTTTCAGGGCGATCCGCGCCGTGATGCGCTCGATGTCGGCCACGCCCGCGAGGAGGGCGCGCGCCGCGTCGGCGCGGGTGTGGCGCTCGTCGATGCTTTCGAGCAGCGCCGCCACGGCGCGGTGGCGCGCGGCGGGAATGGCGGGCGAGCGCAGGGGGTGGTGGATGGCGTGCCGGAGCCAGCGGCTGCCCATGGCGGTGATGCAGACGTCGAGCAGCGACAGCAGGGTGGGGGCGGGTTCGCCGCGCAGGGTTTCGGTGAGTTCGAGATTGCGCCTCGTGGCGCTGTCCAGCCGCAGGTATTCGGAATCGCGCTCGACGACGAGGCGGGTGACGTGGGCGAGATTCTGGCGTTGGGTGGCGCGGGCGTAGTCGTGGAGCGCGCCCGCCGCGCCGACGGCGACCGGCACGTCGTCCGCGCCGAAGCCGGTGAGATCGCGGGTGCCGAAGTGCTCGGCGAGCAGGCGCTTGCCGGCGTCGGGGGCGAATTGCCAATCGGCGAGCCGGCGCAGCGCCGGGGCGAGGGTTTCGAGGCGCGGCAGCGCGAGCCCGTCGGGCGCGAGCACTTCTGCCGGGGCCAGGCGCTCGAATTGCGTCGAGAGCATCTCCGGCGGACATTCGGTGAGCCGCAGGTCGCCATTGGCGAGGTTGAGCCAGGCCAGCCCGAGCACGCCGCGATGTATGTTGAGAGCCAGCAGCGGTGCATCCTTGCGTTCATCGAGCAGCGCCGCGTCGGTGACGGTGCCGGGGGTGACGATGCGGCTGACCGCCCGTTCCATCGGCCCCTTGCCCGCGCCCGGCTCGCCGACCTGCTCGGCGATGACCACCGATTCGCCGAGCTTGACCAGCCGCGTCAGGTACTGTTCGACGGCGTGAAAGGGGACGCCCGCCATCTTGATCGCCTGTCCGGCGGACTTGCCGCGCGTGGTCAGGGTGATGTCCAGGAGCCGCGCGGCCTTTTCGGCATCGTCGAAAAACAGTTCGTAGAAGTCGCCCATGCGGTAGAAGAGCAGCATGTCCGGGTACTGCGCCTTCAGGCGCAGGTATTGCTGCATCATGGGGGTGTGGTCGGAAATTCCAGGGTCTGTGAGTTTTGGCATTTTTACAGTTTTCGTCATGGGTTCTTGCGGGTTTTGGGCCAGTGCCGGGTTATCCGCTCAGTTGCGCGATACGCCACAGGGAAGTGGCCTGTTCGGCCATCCACCTTTGTCGTGAACCGATCCGCTCTGGCGTCCAATCGTCGCTTTCCTCCGCTATCTTGCGGGTGATGTCAAACTCGCTTTGCCGATAAGTGGCGCGCTTGTCCGTATATTCCGATGTTCCGGCGTCCCGGTTGTCACTCGATTTCAATAACGTCATGTTGCCGAGCCGATAAGCCAGGGCATCTATCTCGTCATTGCTGAACCCGCCCCAGCCGTCCGGCGCATTTTGCGGCAGCACGTGCTCGATATTGAATGCGTCGCTCGTGAAGCTGTAATCCCGGCCAGACAAATGTCTTTCCAGTTCGCACAGGATGAAACGCGCGACCCGGTTGTTACGCGAATCCCTGGTGCGGATGATTTTCTCGGCGAAAGCGGCGCGGAAGGTTTTGTCGTCGATGTAGATGCCGCGCATGGCCTGCAATGTCGGGCCGAGACTGAGCAGATCGCCTTGGGCGATACGCCTGGCGACGGCGTTGTAGGTGCGCTCTTGTTCGCCCACGCTGAGAGCGCCGATGACGTTGTAGCGAAAGGAGATGACCATCGTGGCGCGCAGCAGGCCGGTGAAATCGGCTGCGTCGAACCGGCGCTTTGCAGCCAGCAGCAACGGGAAGGGTTGGCGCACGCGGAATGTTTTCAGGATGCCCGCAAGCTGTTTGTCGTCCTGTGACCATTCGGAGACTTCCGGCGAGGAGAGCGACAGATAGGTGTCGACGTCCTCTTCCATGCCGCGCAGCAACCGGAAGACCGCTTCACGGTCGCTGACGTGGGAACGAATGACCTTGAACAGCTCGGTCTGCCGGGCAAAGGCGTGACGGCTGTTCCAGTAGACACGTAAAAAATCCGGGAATTTTTCGGATTGCAGGCGGCTGACGATTGCTTCCCAACGCTCTTCCAGCGAGCGTAATTCGTGGTCTGTTTCGGTTTTTCCGTCGAGGATGGAAAAAAGGTAGTTTTTCAACAGGTCGGTGGCGGAAAGCCGTACACCTCGCGCGTTCAGCGTCTCGAAGACTTTGTAGGCATTGAGTTCATCGGTAACGGTAATGACCGTGAAAAACAGGCGGTCACTGATGTCCTCGACCAGTTGAGCCAGTCGCTTGCCTTCGTCTCCGGCGCCCGCTTTCAGATGTTCGCTCACCTTTTTGTCGAACCATTCAAAGGCTTTGCGCAATAGATGCTCGGAGGCGCGAAAGCCGCGTTGCGGCAAATGGGCGAGCGGCACGATATACGTTTCGTAATAGCTGTTGTTATTGCGGTTGAGCGTGAGCTTGGGACGCGCGACGAGCGTGACCGGATCGAGATAACCCACATGGGTTTGCCGTATCTGCTCCATGCGTCGCCTGTTCGCGTCGGCGTCGCTTCCCGCATCGACGAGCCGCTGGAGGTTTTTCAACACCGCGAGGACGATGATGCTGATGGTCGTCAGGCGTTGCTGCCCGTCGATGACGTCGAAAGTCTTGTCGTCGGTCGATTGCAATACCAGATAGCTCATGTAGTGCGCGGTTTTGTCTTCTTCCAGGGTGGCGGAAAGATCCCTCCACAGGTCTTCCCATTCCTCGACGGCCCAACTGTAGTCGCGCTGGAAACGCGGGACGCGGTACGTCAGACCGTTGCCGATCAGCTTGCGGAACGTATTGTTTTCGGTCTTGAAATTCGTGGCGGCCATGTCCGGCTCCCTGGGCTATCCGATTCAGCGTCCGTTTGACTGTTTACACTTCCGACTGACCGATGAGGCCGCCATGCCGGGCGGACGAAGTCCGCCCCACAATTCTTCGCGCCTCACTCCCAAGCCAGGCTGCCTCCCGTCTGATACTCCGTGACCCTCGTCTCGAAAAAGTTTTTCTCCTTGCGCAGGTTCGCCTGCTCGTCGAGCCAGGGCAGTGTCGCCGTGGCGCCGGGGAAAGGCTCGGGAAGGCCCATCTGGCGGGCGCGGCGGTTGGCGACGAAGCGGAACTGGCCCATGTGCAGGTCGGCGGAATAACCGAGGATGGCTTCCCGCAGGATGTAGCGGGCGTAGGCCTCTTCGGCCGCGTCGGCTTCCAGCCAGAGTTCGGCGACGGCCCTGGGGTCGAGTTGCAGGTTTTCCTCGCGCATCAATTCGCGGATCACTCTCAGGCCGAAGGCGCAGTGCAGGACTTCGTCGCGCATGATGTACTGGAACTGCTCCGCCGTGCCTTTCATCAGTCCCCGGCGTTGGAGGGCGAAGATCGGCGAAAAGCCGTTGTAGAACCAGCAGCCCTCGAAGATGCCGGCGAAAAAGAGGTAGGAGAGGACGAATTCGTGCAGGATTTCCCGGTCGGTGAGGTCGAGATCGGAGACGAGGATCTTTTCCAGGCGGCGATTGGCGAGCGCGATCTTGCCGTGGATGGCGGGCACGACCCGGTAGCGGTTGTAGATGTCCTGCTGGTCGAGGTTGAGCGTCTCGATGCAGTGCTGGTATGTCCAGGTGTGCAGGGATTCTTCAAAGACCTGGCGGGCCTGGTAGATCTGGAGTTCCGGCGCGGTCATCTTTTCCATGACGGCCAGGCCGATGTTGCGCATGGCGAGGATGTCGGAAGTGGTGAGGTAAGCCAGCACGTTCTCGAACATGTGCCGCTCTGGCAAGGTGAGCTTGTGGTGGTAATCCTGTACGTCCTGCGCCATGTTGATTTCGGTGGGCGTCCAGTGATTGCGGTTGGCTTTCAGGAAAAACTCCCAGGCCCACGAATATTTGAACGGCGCGAGCTGGTTGATGTCGCCCCGGCCATTGACGACGCGCTTGTCGGCGGCCTTGACCGGGGCGAGCGCCGCCGCTTCCTGCCGGGCAGGCGGCGTTTCCGCTGTCGTATCCGCCGCAACCGCGGCGCGAGAGGTTTCGGGCGCGAGCGAGAGCGGCGCGTCGTCCCAATCGTTGAAAGGGGTATTCATGGCATGTCCTTTACAGAGTCAAAAAAGCGCGCCGCTGCATTTCCGGCGATCCGTTTTTCTTTTTGCAAGTAAACGAAACTTAAATCGCCAGAAATTTTTTCTTGCCTGAAGGCCGTGTAACCGAGCCTTTCATATAAAGCAATATTGCGGATGCTTTTTGAACTTGTGAAAAGTTCGCAGCGCGCGCAACCGGAAATGCTTTCGATTTCCTTGAGAAGCCTCGTCCCAATACCTTTGCCTTGCAGCGATGGCTGCACGATCAGCTTTCCAATGAACTGCGTATCATCGGCTTCACGGGCGCGAACGGAACCAACAATCCTGCCTTGCTTATCTGTCGCCTTCAGGAAAACAGACGTTGCAAACTCATTCTCGATGTCCTCGATCGTTTGCCGCAATGGGGGAATATCCTGTTTGTTCAGCAGGATCGCTTCGCTCCGATAGGCGATGTGCTGAAGTTCGAGAATTTCCGCGAGGTCGCCTTTTGCGGCCCTGGATACTGCGAACGCATCGTCAATGGTCACTGCCGTTCTCATGGCGAATTCCTTTTATCGATATGGATGCCATTACGCCTCGCAATCCGGGTTGTCGAATGAGGAGGGCAAGGTTCCATCCGAAGCGTCCGGTTTGCCGCGAAACGCCGAGACCAACCAAGCCCATCCGAAGAGAAGCAGCGTCGTGCCGATGCCGAAGGTCAGGAATCCGCCCGAGTACTGCGGCAGTCGCTCGACAAAAGAGTTGTAGACAACCCAGGCAATTATCGCCAGGCCAATGCCGATACTTGCCAGACCCAGCAAGGCTTTCGGCATGCATACAGCTTTGAGGGACATGTGAAGATAGCGCAGAATTGGCACGCTCACTGGCAAGCCTCGCAATCCGGGTTGTCGATGGCGCAGAAACTGGGCGCGGCCTGGGGTTCGGCGATGGATTCGCGGCTGCCGTCGCCCGCGAGTTTTTCCGCCTGGGACGCGCCCAGCGTGCGCAGGTAGTAGGTGGTCTTGAGTCCCTTGTTCCAGGCGAGCTTGTAGAGTTCGTCCAGCTTCTTGCCCGAGGGCGTGGCCAGATAGAGATTGAGCGATTGCGCCTGGTCGATCCATTTCTGCCGACGGGAAGCGGCTTCCACCAGCCATTTGGGGTCGATTTCGAAAGCGGTGGCGTAGCGCGCGCGCAGTGTTTCCGGCACGCGGTCGATGCGGGCGAGCGAGCCGTCGAAATACTTGAGGTCGGCCACCATCACCGCGTCCCACAGGCCGAGGGCCTTGAGATCGCGCGCCAGATATTCATTTACCACGGTGAACTCGCCGGAGAGATTGGATTTCACGTACAGGTTCTGGTATTCGGGCTCTATACCCTGACTGACGCCGACGATATTGGAAATGGTGGCGGTCGGGGCGATGGCAAGGCAGTTGGAATTGCGCATCCCCACCTGCCGGATGCGCGCCCGCAGGCGTTCCCAATCGAGGCGGCTTTCCCTGTCCTGCTCCACGGGGCGGCCGCGTTCCGTTTCCAGGCGCGCGATGGAATCCAGGGGCAGGATTCCCCGATCCCAGAAACTGCCGGAAAAACTGGAATAGCGTCCGCGTTCTTCAGCCAGGTCGGTCGAAGCCCAATAAGCCAGATAACTCACGGCTTCCATCGAGCGGTCGGCGAATGCCACTGCTTCCTGCGAAGCGTAAGACACGCCCATGCAATGGAGGCAATCGGAAAACCCCATGATGCCCAGCCCCACGGGGCGATGCCGCAGATTGGCGTTCCGCGCCTTGGGCGTGGCGTAGAAATTGAGATCGACCACGTTGTCGAGCATCCGCATCGCCGTACCGACGGTGCGGGCGAGCTTTTCCATGTCGAGCGCGCCGTCGGCCTTCAGGTGCGCGGGCAGATTGATGGAACCCAGGTTGCAGACGGCGGTTTCCTCCGCCGACGTATTGAGCGTGATCTCGGTGCACAGGTTGGAGCTGTGCACCACGCCCACATGCTGCTGTGGCGAGCGCAGGTTGCAGGGATCCTTGAACGTGATCCAGGGATGCCCGGTCTCGAAGATGAGAGTGAGCATCCGCCGCCAGAGCTGCACGGCGGGCACCTTGCGAAACAGCCGGATTTCGCCGCGCGCCGCTTTTTCCTCATAGGCGATATAGGCGTCGGCGAAAGCGCGGCCGTATTTTTCGTGCAGGTCGGGGGCCTCGTCGGGAGAAAACAGCGTCCATTCGCCGTTTTCCAGCACCCGCTCCATGAAGAGATCGGGAATCCAGTGCGCCGTGTTCATGTCGTGGCAACGGCGGCGCTCGTCGCCGGTGTTCTTGCGCAATTCGAGGAATTCCTCGATGTCCAGGTGCCAGGTCTCCAGATAGGCGCATACCGCGCCCTTGCGCTTGCCGCCCTGGTTGACCGCCACCGCCGTGTCGTTGACCACCTTGAGAAAGGGAATCACGCCCTGACTCTTGCCGTTGGTACCCTTGATGCGGCTGCCCAGCGCGCGCACCGGCGTCCAGTCGTTGCCCAGGCCGCCCGCGAACTTCTGTAACAGCGCGTTTTCCTTGACCGCCTGATAGATGCCTTCCAGATCGTCCGTCACCGTGGTGAGATAACACGAGGAAAGCTGCGAATGCCGCGTGCCCGCATTGAAGAGCGTCGGCGTCGAACACATGAAATCGAAGCTGGAAATCAGCTCGTAGAAAGCGATGGCGCGCGCTTCGCGGTCGATTTCGTTCAGAGCCAGCCCCATTGCGACGCGCATGAAGAACACCTGCGGCAATTCGATGCGGCGCTCCTCGATATGCAGGAAATAACGGTCGTAGAGCGTTTGCAGGCCCAGATAGCCGAATTGCAGATCGCGCTCGGGGCGCAGGGCCGCCGCCAGCCGGGGGAGGTCGAAATCAGCCAGCCGCGCGTCCAGTAATTCCGTTTCGATGCCCAGCTTCACGAAGCGCGGGAAATATTCCCGCACCGCCTCCGCCGCCGCTTCCGGAGCGACTTCCCGGCCCAGGACTTCTTCACGAAGCGCCAGGAGCGTCAGGCGGGCGGTGACTTTGTCATAGACGGGATCCTGTTCGATCAGGGTGCGCGCGGCCAGCGTGAGCGCCGTGTGCGCTTCGGACAGGGGCATGTTGTCGTAGAGGTTTTTCAAAGCCAGTTCCAGCACGGCCCGCGCGTTGGCCGTCTCGCCCAGCCCGGCGCAGGCGGCCTGCGCCCGGGCCAGCAGGGCATCGGCGTCGAGCGGGCGGCGCTGGCCTTCCACGACGACGTGAAGCCCGCCCGTCGCCTCGCCTTTTCCGGCGGCGGCTTTCCGGGCCTTTGCGGCGGCGCGCTCTTCCGCCCGGCGCTCCCGGTAAAGCACGTAGGAACGGGCCACGTCGTGCTCGCCGGCCCGCATCAGGGCCAGCTCCACCTGATCCTGGATCGTTTCGATGTGCACCGTGCCGCCGCCAGGCCGGCGGCGCGTCAGCGCCTCCACCACGTTGCGGGTGAGCCGCGCCACCGCGTCGCGGATGTGGGCGCTGAGGTGGACGGGCGTGCCGCCCGCTTCGCCCGCCACGGCGAAGAACGCCTTGGAGAGCGCCAGCGCGATCTTTTCCGGCTGGAACGGCGCGACCTCGCCGTTACGGCGGATGACTTCCAGCCCGGCGACATCTTCCGCCGCCGGAATCCCCGCGCGCCCGACGGCGCCGGACTCGTGGACGCCGACGGCTTCCTGCAAAAGCGGGTTGCCCGAACCCGAAACCAATGAATTCTGCTGCATTTTCCAAC
>JAIRNL010000155.1 GCA_031258035.1 Azoarcus sp.
GTGGGCATCGGTGCCGTGCCGGGTCGAGCAGAACGTCGACCGCATCCTCGAACTGCTCGCCGGGCGCGGCGTGGTCGCCACGTTTTTCGTGCTCGGCTGGATCGCCACCCGCTACCCGCTGCTGGTGCGCCGGATCGTCGAGGGGGGCCATGAACTGGCCAGCCACGGCTACGGCCACGAACGCGTCAACGCGATGACACCCGAGGCTTTCCGCACCGACATCACCCGAGCCAGGACGCTGCTCGAAGATCTCTCCGGCGCCGCCGTCCTCGGTTACCGTGCCCCGAACTTTTCCCTCGATGCGACGACGCCATGGGCGCACGAAGTCATCGCCGAGGCGGGTTATCGCTACAGTTCATCGGTCTATCCGGTCAGGCACGATCACTCTGGCATGCCGGATGCGCCGCGTTTCCCCTGGCGGCTGCCGTCGGGCCTGACCGAGATTCCGGCGG
This sequence comes from Azoarcus sp., assembly GCA_031258035.1. GTDB lineage: Bacteria > Pseudomonadota > Gammaproteobacteria > Burkholderiales > Rhodocyclaceae > WRNU01. The sequence continues at coordinate 453 of JAIRNL010000155.1, forward strand.
CCACCGTGCGTTGGGGCGGGCGCAACTGGCCAGCGGGGGGCGGGGGCTGGTTCCGCCTGCTGCCATATGAGATGTCGCGCTGGCAGATCGCCCGCATCAACGGCCACGACGGGCGTGCCGCCGTTTTTTATTTTCATCCCTGGGAAATCGACCCGGATCAGCCGCGGGTCAGGGGGATTCCGTTTCGGGGACGTTTTCGCCACTACCTCAACCTGTCGCGCACCGAAGGCCGCCTGCGCCGCCTGCTCGACGATTTCCGCTGGGGGCGGATGGACGACGTATTCCGGGACGTCTTGTAATGTCCGGCGGAATCGCCGCTGCGTGCCACGAGCGAATGCAGCCAGCGGAAAAGGTTTTTGGGTAACCGGGAACGCGATGTCGTGAAGACGAGCGAAGCGCGCAAATTGCTCGGGGTCGGCCCCGAGGCGACGCCCGAGGCGATCAAGAAGGCTTTTCGCCATCTGGCGATGCGCTGGCATCCGGATCGCAACCCCGCGCCCGAGGCGGGCGAGTTCTTCGGTCGCCTTTCCACGGCCTGCGATCATCTGCTGGGGCTGGTTCCGGCGCCGGCCCATGGCGGCGGCGGGGGTAGGGCGGCCTCCCGTGGCGACGATCGCCATCAGGACATCGAACTCGACATCGAGCGGTTGTGTCTTGGCGGCGAGGTCGACGTCGTCCTCGAATCCCGCATCGACTGCACGGCGTGCGGCGGCACGGGGTATTCCGAGGCCGGGTACAGCCAGTTGTGTCCCCGTTGCCAGGGCAGCGGACGCGTGCGCCTGGGGCATGTCCTTTTCCGTTGCGAGGATTGCGATGGGCGCGGCTACACCCGGCGTATCCGTTGTCCCCGATGCGAGGGCGCGGGCAAGCGGCTCGAGCGTCGCATCCTGACCGTCACCGTGCCGCCGGGTATGTTGCCGGGCGACGAATTGCGGCTCGAAGGCGAGGGCCATCCGGCGGCGACGCGGGGGCGGCCCGGCGATCTGCGGCTGCGCGTCCGGTTGCTGCCGCATCCGGTCTATACGCTCGACGGCGGCAATATCGTGCTCGAACGCCCGGTCAGCGTGTTCGCGCTGCTGGGCGGGGGCAGGGTCGCCGTGCCGTCGCCCGCCGGCGTGCGCCATCTCGAACTCGAACCCGGCCCGGGAGAGGCGCGGGAGCAGCGCATTCCCGGCGCCGGCGTGCCCGCGCGCGGCAGGCGCGCGGCGGGCGATCTGTGCGTGCGCTTCGTTCCCGTCCTGCCTTCCGTGCCGGTTCCCGCGCTCGTCAGGCACTATCGCGCCCTGCAAGCCGAAATGGAACACGCCGGGCAGGCATGCGCCCCGGAGCTGGCCGCGTGGGAAAAACGCTGGTTGCCCGGATCCGCGATGCAGGGCTGAAGCAGGAAAAATCCTTCTTCCCTCTTCCCGGCTTTGCCGTGCCTGAAACGTCAGAAGGCGATCTTCATGTTCAGGTAATACTGCCGTCCGCGCGCGTCGCTGTAGGTGCTCAGGTACGTACTGTTCGACATGTCGCGGGTGGTCTTGTCGAACAGATTCTTGATGCCGAAGGTCAGTTCCCCACGCTCGGCGTAGGGGAGCACTTTGGGCAGGGTCAATGATGCCCAGGTTGTGGGTCGTCGATTCTTCCGGTTCCAGATCGGGATTTCCGGTCAGCGTTTCGACCGCGAGCGGGCCAGAGGGCGTGGTGACCGTGCCCGTGCCAACCCCGCTGGTCAGTTGCGATACCGTGGGGCTCACGAAACCCTTCCCCCAGGAACCGCGCAGCGTGACGATGTCGTTGGGCGCGTAGCGAAAGCCCACGGTCGGCATCGTGGCGTCGTATTTGACTTTCGCGCTCTTGTTGTCGAAACGCTCATGCCGTCCGGCAAGCTGCATTTCCAGGAGGCGCACCCCCGGCACTTGCATTCGCGGCGAAACCAGGGGAACGGATAATTCCGCGTAAAAGCTGGCTGCGTTTTGCTCGCGCTCGGTGGGCGGTGTGGGCGGAATGCGCACCGCCATGGGGTCGGACTGGCCCTTGCTCTTCCATTTGCGGTAGCTCAGGCCGCTCGCCAGCCCGATCTCCCCGGCATACCAGGTGGCTACCGTGCTGGCTGAGCGGAGATTCCATTCATGCTGCTTTTGCTCGGTGAAATTGGGGCCGATGGTGAAGTAGGGCCAGATGATCGTTTCATGGCTCGTGACATCCCGCAGCAGATTCAACGTGCCATCGAGTATGGCGGCCGCCCGGTCGGCGGCGTTGCTGTTTGCCTGACGGTATTTGAAGTTATGGATCCGCGACTCGCTGTAGGAATAGTCCGCGTTCAGTTGCCATTTCGGGGAAACGTCCCAGCTCATGCCCTGATCCGCGATGTGACCCTGCGCGGCCATACCGCGCCGCTCGGTTAGAATAGCCCGGTGATCGGTTCGGCAGCCCATTGTCGGGAGTCATCCAGATCAACATGGCCGCCCCGACGGTTTCGCGGGCGGATTGGCGCTGGGCGCGCGAGGGCGCGGCGTACAGGAAAACGGGCGCCTTGCCGCCCGCTCGAACAGGATATCGTGATGACCGCCACCGCCTCTCCCGGCGCTCCCGCGCCGCTTTCCCCCCGTTTCATCCATCTGCGGCTGCACAGCGAGTATTCGATCACCGACGGCATCGTCCCGATCGAACAGGCGCTTGCCGCCGCCG
>JAIRNL010000193.1 GCA_031258035.1 Azoarcus sp.
CGCGGAAGTCATTTTTTCGTCAAGTGCCTCAAAATCGCCTGGTCGCCGCGCAAGAACAGGCCGAAACCTCATCTTCGGCGCGGATCGCGGAAAGGATAGGACAATCTTCCAGCGGGCCGGGATAAAGATCGGGGCAAGGGCTGGAACTTTTCATGGCCGGTTCGGCGCAACAGGCCGCGCGCCATTCAAACCTTCCCGGATTTCGCGGAAGGTCTGGATGCCGATGGGCAGCTTCCTGCGGGACATGGCAAGCTCGCGCGGGACGCAAGCCTTACGCGGCACGTCACGACGCAACCGGGAAAACGGTCGGCGCGGCGTTCGTTCAGGCAAGGGGGACAAACGCAAGCCAGGGCGGGGTTTGAAAACCACTATAGCGGGGTTTGAAAATCACTATAGCGGGGTTTGAACGCCACTCTCGCACTTCCCCGGGGACAGGAGCGCATCTACTTCCGCGCCGCTCACCAGTGCGGCGGAATCTCGTCCTCCGGGCGGGATGACCCCGCCGCCTGCGTGCTTTGGAACTGTTGCGCCAATTGCAGCAGACGCGCCCGCAACTGGTCGATTTGCCCTTGCTGGTGATAAATCGCCCTGTTGAGCGCGTCGATCTGATCCTCGGCCAGCATCAGGCGGGATTCGAGGCGCTCCAGCCGCTCGTCCCCGCCGCTCATGCCCCTTCCCCAGCGGCCCCGCCGACGGCGGGCGGCAAGCTCGCCAACATCCTTGCCCGGCTCTCCGGCGTCTCAAGGCTGATGCGGCCCAGCGCGCCGCTGCGGTAATCGGTAAGAAGAATATTCGCCGCCTTCTCCAGGTCGAACTCGCCGCCCTTGCGCAGACAGCCACGACGGCGGGCAACGATTTCGAGCAGGCTCGCGCCATCCAGCCCCACCGGATCCAGCCGATAGCGCGCCGCGACGAGCACGGGATAACGCCCGAGCAAAATCGCGCCCAGATGCGCCGCCACCGCCTCGTCGATCACCGCATTGCGCCCGATCGCATGGCTGGCCGCGAGCATGAAACCGTCGGCCTCATGCTCGATCTTCGGCCACATCAAACCCGGCGTATCGGTCAGCGTCATGCCGGGGCCGAGATCGAGCGTCTGCTGGCCTTTCGTCACCGCCGGCTCATCGCCGACCTTCGCCACGCGACGCCCGAGCAAGGCATTCATGAGCGTGGACTTCCCGACATTGGGAATACCCGTGAGGATCATGCGCAACGGCTTGACCCCATCGCCGCGATACGGCGCGAGCTGCCGGGCGAGGGCCGGAATATGCGCCACCTCGGCGGGCTTCTTCGCCGACATCGCCAGCGCCCGCACATTGGGACGAGCGTTATAGAACGCCATCCACGCCGCCGTCGCCTCCGGATCGGCGAGATCCGCCTTGTTGAGCAACTTGAGACAAGGCCGGTTCCGGAAACGGCGCAACGTCTCGATCATCGGATTGCTGCTGGCCTCGGGCAAGCGGGCATCCGCCACCTCGACGACGACATCCACCGCCGCCAGCGCCTCGGCAAGCTTGCGGCGCGCGGCGTTCATATGACCGGGAAACCATTGGACGACAGACATTGTCGGACTGACTCCAGCAAAAATGGGCGCCCATTATCCCATCCTTGGGCGTCCGCGCCATGACGCCCGTCGAACCCCCGCGAGCGAATGACGTTCACCCACGGATCAAGCCCGTCGTCGCCGCCGCCTTGCCTATCCCCATGCCCGGTGCTATAACGCCGACATGCGCGCCCGGAAATGCCTCCTTTTCCTGCTGGTCTTGTCTATCGTCTTTGCCGCCTTCCCGAACAGCGTGGCGATGGCGTTTGCCGCGACAGCGGGCGACGGCGCGCACACCATGGAAAACTGCCAGGGCACCCTGGCCGGGCATACCGACCGCCACGGCGACGATGCCGCCTCCCCCGGGCAACACGACCGCCACGACACCGACAGCCCGCAAACCCGCCACGACTGCTGCATCAGCTTCGTGGGACTCATCTCCCCGCCCCCCCTTTCCCCTCCCGTCCACGGCGCCCAGGAACCCCTCCTCTTCCGGCCCTCCCTGCGCCTTGCGCCGCACATGACGGACATCTACCGCCCGCCCCGCCAACACACCTGATCCCGACGTTCCACCGGACGATCCCCCCGCCTCCGCGCGCCGATCGTTCCCTCGCGCGCGCCCAAAGCGCCGCCCGCACAACGTTTCAGGAGTGACCCCCCGTGAACCTGACTCGACTGGCCGCCCTCACGGTCGGCCTCGGATACCTCCTCGTCCAGGGAAAAGCCATGGCCCTTTCCCTCGACGAAGCCCTCGCGCGCGCCGGCCAGACGCCGGAAGTCCTCTCCCGCCAGGCCGACGAAGCCGCCGCCACCGCCCTGGCGAGCGCGGCGGGCCAATTGCCCGACCCCCGGCTCACCCTCTCGGTCGACGACTTCATGCTCGAAGGCGACCAACAATACCGCCTCGACGGCAGCAAACGCATGCTCGGCCTGATGCAGGCCATCCCCGCCGCCGCCAAACGGGACGCCGAACGGCGGCAAATGGCAGCCACGCGCGAAAGCAGCACGCGCGCCCGGGAATACGCCCACCTCGCCGCCCACCGGGAAGTCAGCCTGCTCTGGCTCAGGCTCCACTACCTGGCGCGAAAAGAAACCCTTCTTCACGCCCAGGCCGAAGAAAACCAGCGCCGCCAAAAAGTCACCCTCGCCCTGCTCGCCGGTGGCGGCGACGCGAACATGGCGCTGGAACCGCTCCTCGACCGACAAACCCTCGACGACGCCATCGACCTCCTGACGCGCGACCGCCAGATCCTCCGCGCGCGCCTGGCGCAATGGATCGGCCCCCTGGCACCCGACGAAACCGCCAGCGGCCCCCTCCCCGCCTGGATACAGGACGCCCCCCCGCCCTCCCCGGACGACGCCGCGCCCCCCCCTGGCGAAGACCCCGACCCCGAAACCGAACTCCGCCCGAGCCGGGCGCGCATCGCCATGGCCGAAGCGCAATGGGAACGCGCGCGCGCCGACGCCCACCCGGACTGGAGCGTGGAACTCGGCCTTGGCCGGGACGCCATGGGCCAGGCCATGGCCATGGCGAAAATCGGCCTCTCTCTCCCCCTCTTCCCCGCCGACCGCCAGGCCCCCCGCATCGCGGCGGCCCGCGCCCGGCTCCTCGCCGCCGAAGCCGAACACGCCATGCGGAAAGCCGCATTCACGCGCCAGCGCGAAGAACTCCTGGCCGAAGAAGCCGCCCTCACCGCGCGCCTGCGCCGCCTCACCCAAGAAACCCTCCCCCTGCTGGCTCGCCGGACAACCCTTGCCGAAGCCGCCTTCTCCGCCGGCAAAAGCCCCGCCACCGCCCTCATCGCCGCGCGGGAAAAACAACTTGCCGCCCAGCTGCGCGCCCTCGACCTCGAAACCGAACGCGCCGCCGCGCGCGCCCGGCTTCACTTCCTGCAACAACGAAGCGGCGCGCACCATGAATAAACCCCGTCCCGCCATCGCCGCCGCATTCTCCCTCATCCTCCTCGCCGGCCTATTCCTCGGCTGGCGGCTGGGCGCGCGCGACACCGCCCCGGCGCACCACGCGGCGCAAAGCGAAAACGCACGCAAAATCCTCTATTGGTACGACCCGATGAAACCGGACGCGCACTTCGCGCAACCCGGCAAATCCCCCTTCATGGACATGGCACTCGTCCCGCGCTACGCCGACGACGCGCAAGCCGCCGACAGCGGCCTCGGCCTCGCCCCCGCCCTCACCCAGAACCTTGGCGTCAAACTCGGCACCGTGGAACGGGGCACCCTCGCCGCCGCCCTCGAAGTCCCCGGCAGCCTCACCTTCGACGCGCACCGCGTCGCCGTCGTCCAGGCGCGCGCGGGCGGCATCGTCGAACGCGCCTACCCCCGCGCCGTGGGCGAACGCGTGCGCGCCGGCGCGCCGCTCGTCGACCTCCGGACGCCGGAATGGTTTGCCGCGCAAAACGAATACCTTGCCCTGAAAGACCTCCCCCAACTGGCCGCCGCCGCGCGCGCCCGTCTCCTGCAACTGGGCATGACCGCCCGCCAGATCGACGAACTCGACCGTCGCGGCCAGGCCCGCCCCGTCATCACCCTGCGCGCCCCGCGCGCGGGGATGCTCTCGGAATTCGACCTGCGACAGGGCATGACCGTCATGCCCGGCCAGACACTCGCCCGGATCAACGGCATCGAGCGCGTCTGGATCGAAGCCCAGGTCCCGGAAGCCGAAGCGGCCCGCCTGAACGTCGGCGGCAAAGCCACCGCGCGGCTCACCGCCCTGCCGGGGCGGACATGGGAAGGCATCGTCGACGCCCTGATCCCGCAACTCGACCTCGAAACGCGCACCCTGCGCGCGCGCGTCTCCCTGCCGAATCCGGACGGCCTCCTGAAACCCGGCATGCTGGCCTTCATCCGGCTGGAAACGACACCCGGAAAAGCCGCCGCCCGCCTCGTTCCCACGGACGCCCTCATCGCCACGGGCAAGCGCCACCTCGTCATCGCCGCCCCGGCCGAAGGCCGCTTCATCCCCGTGGAAGTCACCCCGGGACGTGAAGCGGACGGCAAGACGGAAATCCTCGCGGGCGACCTCAGCGAGGGCGAGCGCATCGTCATCGCCGGGCAATTCATGATCGACGCCGAAGCGTCGCTACGCGGCGTACTGGCGCGCGGGGAAGCGCCATCCGCCCGGATTCACGCCACGATGGGTACCGTGCAATCGGTGGCGGACGACGAAATCGTCCTCGCGCACGAAGCGATCCCCGAACTCGGCTGGCCCGCCATGACCATGCCCTTCGCGCTCGCGCG
>JAIRNL010000067.1 GCA_031258035.1 Azoarcus sp.
GCCGGATCGAGCAGGAAGTTATAGGTACGAGCCAGGCGCCCATCGTCCCAGTTCAACTGGATGATCAGGCTCGCCACGGCTTCATTGACCGGCGCGTTGCCGGTGAGCTTCAGCACCGAGCGACTGCCCCGGTTCTCGATCGCCACCCGGATGCCGGGCACGAAACCAGCATAGGGAACGTTCGCTTGCAGGAAAGCCTCGGGGGGAGCGATACGCGCCGTCAACGTCTGCAATTCCTGCGCCGTCGCGTTGATCGGGATCTCCGCGTTGAGTGGCTCTCCCAGACGGCTCTGCACGACGACCTGCCCGAGTCCGGCGGCTTGCGCGCCCAGCGGCATCGAGGCGATCGCCGCCGCGACCAGGGATGCTTTAATTGTCGGTTTCATAAGGCAACTATCCTCAAACTGCGCTTCCCTTCACCCGCCAAGCAAAGGACGATACATCATTGACTTGGGGCCGCAATCTATCATCAATTCGAGATACTTGCAGCAATTGTTTCAGACTAAGGAAAATGCTGGCCCACGCAACAGCGGGAATATGTATGGCGAGACATTTTCCCGTCGCGCGCCGGCCGTATTTCATTTCCATCCGCCCGGATCATCTATCGAGCAGGATGCGAAGCATGCGCCGCAACGGTTCGGCCGCGCCCCACAGCAACTGGTCGCCGACGGTGAAAGCCCCCAGGTACTCCGGCCCCATCGCCAGTTTATGTAGACGACCGACGGGGACGGTCAGCGTTCCCGTCACCGCCGCCGGCGTCAGTTCGCGCTCGGAACTCTCGCGCCCGTTGGGCACGACTTTTACCCATTCGTTGCCCGCGGCAATGATTTCCGACAGTTCGTCGAGCGGCACATCCTTTTTCAGCTTGACGGTCAGCCCCTGCGAATGGCAGCGCATGGCGCCGATACGGACGCACAGGCCATCTATCGGGATGCTGCCCGCTTCGCGGAACGGCGGCCTGCCGAGGATCTTGTTGCATTCCGCCCCGCCTTTCCATTCTTCCCTGGACTGGCCGTGGGCAACCGGCACGTCGATCCACGGAATGAGGCTGCCCGCGAGCGGCGTATTGCGGAAATGCCCGGTCGGAAACGCCGCCGAGCGGAGGGTTTCGGCAACCCTGCGGTCGATGTCGAGAATGGCCGAGGCCGGATCGGCAAGCAGATCGGCCACCGACGCATGCACCGCGCCCATCTGAGCCAGCAGCTCGCGCATGTTCTGCGCCCCGGCCCCGGACGCGGCCTGGTAAGTCATCGCCGACACCCATTCGACGAGATCGTGGCGAAACAGCCCCCCTAGGCCCATCAGCATCAGCGACACCGTGCAGTTGCCGCCGATCCAGTTCTTCCCGCCCCGGGCGAGCGCGTCTTCGATGACGCCGGCGTTGACCGGATCGAGAACGATCACCGCGTCCTCGGCCATGCGCAAGGTCGAGGCGGCGTCGATCCAGTGTCCAAGCCAGCCAGCGCCGCGCAGCCTGGGAAATATTTCCTTCGTGTAATCGCCGCCCTGGCTGGTGAGGATGATGTCGCACGCCTTGAGCGCGTCGATATCGGCGGCATCCTGCAATGGCAGCCCCGCTTCCCTGCCGCCGAAAACAGGCGCCTGCCCGCCAGCGTTGGAAGTCGAAAAATATACGGGGTCGATATGAGCGAAATCGCCTTCTTCCGCCATGCGTTGCATGAGTACGGAACCGACCATGCCCCGCCAACCGACCAAACCAGTTCGTTTCATGAATCCCCCTTCGATCTTGGCGATTTTATACCCGTATTCACCGGACGGCAGCACAAAAATGGCGCGATTCCCTTTCACGGGAATCCCCGCGCCATCCTTTTGGCGGCCCGCGGAATTTAAATGTATTTACTCAATGGCTGCCAATATCGCGTCGCCCATCTCTTTCGTCCCCACGCGCGTCATGCCCGGCTCGAAAATATCGCTGGTGCGCAATCCCCCGGCCAACACCTTTTTGACGGCGCTTTCCACTTTGCGCGCCGCATTTTCCTGCCCGAAGGTATAACGCAGCATCATGGCGGCGGATAGAATGGTCGCTAGCGGATTGGCCACGTCCCGCCCGGCGATGTCCGGCGCGGAACCATGCGATGGCTCATACAGCCCCTTGTTGTTTTCGTCCAGCGAGGCCGAGGGCAGCATCCCGATGGAGCCGGTCAGCATGGAAGCTTCGTCCGACAGGATATCGCCGAACATGTTGCCGGTGACGAGCACATCGAACTGCCGCGGCGCCCGCACGAGCTGCATGGCGGCGTTATCCACCAGCATGTGGGAAAGCGCCACATCCGGGTATGCGGGCGCGAGTTCGTTCATCACGTCGCGCCATAGCTGCGTGGTTTCGAGCACGTTCATCTTGTCGACCGAGCACAGTTTCCCGCCGCGCTTTCTCGCCGCCTCGAAGGCAATACGGCCGATGCGACGGATTTCCGATTCCGTATAGTGCATCGTATTGAAGCCGAAACGTTCGCCATTGCGTTTTTCGATTCCGCGCGGCTGCCCGAAATAAATATCGCCGGTCAATTCGCGGACGATGAGGATATCCAGCCCGGAAACGATTTCCGGCTTCAGGGTGGAAGCATTGGCCAGTTCCGGATAAAGCACCGCCGGACGCAGGTTGGCGAACAGGTTCAGGTGCTTGCGGATGCCGAGAAGTCCCCGCTCCGGGCGCTGTTCGCGGGGCAGCCCGTCCCATTTCGGGCCGCCCACCGCGCCGAGCAGCACGGCATCGGCCTGCGCCGCGAGTTTCCGGGTCGCCTCCGGGTACGGGTCGCCAGTCGCATCGACCGCCGCGCCGCCCAGGAGGGCGGTTTCCATTTCCAGGCCGGGATCCAGCGCCTTGAGCACGCGCACGGCCTGCGCCGTGATTTCGGGGCCGATGCCATCGCCAGGGAGGACGCAGATTTTTCCGCTCATGGGTTTCAGATTCCTTTCAGGCAATCAAATCTCGAACAACCACGGAAACGCCTGCCGCCGCTGTTCCTCGAAAGCGCGTATTTCGTCGGCATGGCGCAACGTCAATCCTATATCGTCCCATCCGCTCAGCAGGCACTCCTTGCGGAAAGGATCGACCTGGAACGGTATCGCCACGCCGTCGGGGCGCGTGATTTTCTGTTCAGCCAGATTCACGGTCAGAGCAAAACCCGGCGTATATTCGGTGAGGCCAAAAAAAGTATCGACCTCTTCCTTGGGAAGCGCCAGGGGCAGCAATCCATTCTTGAAACAGTTATTGAAAAATATATCGGCAAACGATTCAGCCAGAATGACCTTGAAACCGTAATCCGCCAATGCCCACGGCGCATGCTCGCGGCTGGAGCCGCAGCCGAAATTGGCGCGGGCAAGCAGAATCGACGCGCCCTGGTAACGCGGCTGATTGAGGACGAAATTGGGATTTTTCGGCCTCAGGCTGTTGTCCATCCCCGGCTCGCCATGATCCAGATAGCGCCATTCGTCGAAGGCGTTGGGCCCGAATCCGGAACGCTGGATGGACTTCAGGAATTGTTTTGGAATAATCGCGTCCGTATCGACATTGTTTCGATCCATCGGCGCGACCAGACCCGTGAAAGTTTCAAACTTTTCCATATATGCTTTCCTTGCCCGCGAATCCCCATGCCGGACGGCACGGGAATATCGGGGGAGATCCGGGCAATGTCCGCCCCCGGTGGTTCAACGCGTCGCCTTCTGAATGGCCTTGCCACCCGCCTCGATGTCCCTGCCAACACCACGGACGGTATTGCAGGCCACCAGGCTCAAGGCAAACAGCAAGGCGAAGCCAAATGACATTCCTCGTTTCATAGCGCAACCTCCCGCGGCAACCGGCAATCAGAGAATTTCCCGCACGTCGGCAAAATGCCCGGCGATCGCCGCCGCCGCCGCCATCGCCGGACTCACGAGATGCGTCCGCCCGCCGGGCCCCTGCCGGCCCTCGAAATTACGATTCGAGGTGGAAGCGCAGCGTTCGCCCGGCGCCAGCCGGTCGGCGTTCATGGCAAGGCACATCGAACAGCCTGGTTCGCGCCACTCGAAACCGGCGGCAATGAAAATCCTGTCCAGCCCCTCGCTTTCGGCCTGGCGCTTGACCGGCCCCGACCCCGGCACCACCAGCGCAAGCCTGACGTTGTCGGCCTTCCGGCGCCCTTTCAGCACCGCCGCCGCCTGGCGCAGATCCTCGATGCGGGAGTTGGTACAGGAGCCGATGAACACCTTGTCGATCCCGATCGAACGGATCGGCATGTTCGGCACGAGGCCCATATAGGCAAGCGCGCGTTCCATGCCTTCTTTCCTCACCGGATCGGATTCCTTCAGCGGATCGGGCACCGTGGCGGTGACGGGCGCGACCATCTCCGGCGAGGTGCCCCAGGTCACTTGCGGCAGGATTTCCGCCGCGTTCAGTTCCAGGCTGCGGTCGAACACGGCGCCGGCATCCGAATGCAGCGTGCGCCAATACGCCGCCGCCTTGTCCCACGCCTCGCCGCGCGGCGAAAAGGGACGTCCCTTCAGGTAATCGATCGTGGTCTCGTCGGCAGCCACCAGCCCCAGCCGCGCCCCGGCCTCGATCGCCATGTTGCAGAGCGTCATGCGCCCTTCCATCGACAGCCCCCTGATGGTGGAACCGGCGAACTCCACGGCATACCCCGTGCCGCCCGCCGTGCCGATCCTGCCGATGATGACAAGCGCCATGTCCTTGGCGGTCACGCCCCTGCCGAGCCGGCCTTCGACCCGGATCAGCATGGTTTTCGATTTTTTCTGCACCAGGCATTGCGTCGCCAGCACATGCTCGACTTCGGAAGTGCCGATACCGTGCGCCATCGCCGCGAACGCGCCATGAGTCGATGTGTGCGAATCGCCGCAAACCACGGTCATGCCCGGCAGTACCGCGCCGATTTCCGGGCCGATCACATGCACGATGCCTTGCCTTGCGTCCCTGAACGGAAAATAAGCCAGCGCGCCCGATGCGCGGATATTCGCATCCAGCGTCTCCACCTGCTGCCGTGAAACGGGATCCCCGATGCCTTCGTCCCAGTGCTCGGTAGGCGTGTTGTGATCGGCGGTCGCCACGATGGAAGAGACGCGCCAAGGCTTGCGGCCCGCGAGTTTCAACCCCTCGAAAGCCTGCGGACTCGTGACTTCATGCACCAGATGGCGGTCGATGTAGATCAGCGCCGTGCCATCAGGCTCCATGCGAACAACATGGCCCGACCACAATTTCTCATATAGCGTCCTAGCTTCCATCCAGCGTGTTTCCGGGGAAAAGCGGCCATTATTTCACATGGTCGCGGCCATGGATAGCCGGAACAGCCAGCAGCGCGGGGAATGAAGGACACGCCGGAAAGCGCGACGGGGAAGCTTTCCGGCCTCCCCGTCGCGCTTTCCGGCGGTCAGTCGCGCTTTGGCGATCAGCGGCGTTTCCGGCGCGCCGCGGCAGTCACCATGCCAAGGCCGAGCAGCAGCATGGCATAGGTTTCAGGCTCTGGAACCGGAGCCGTCCTGGACAGCAAGGGCGTGGCGCTCACATTGTTTATCGTAAACAACAGGTCGTTGTAATCCTTGTCGCCGCCGAACCTCCCATCTTCGAAACCGATCGACACGGAATACTGCTTTTGCCCCTGGTTATCGTAGTACTTCGTGTAAACCGACTTGGCGTGCGGGGTCAGATCATCATTTATCGACGCGGCGCCACTGTAAAAAAACTCACGGTCGTCAGCATCCCAGATCCTGAAAGACAGTTCCGTGGCCCCCTGGGGAGAGAATACGTCAGTGGGAATCACAAACGTCTGGCCCACTGTCGCCGTCGCGGTATCGGCGACAACAAACAACGCCGGACCGCCCACAAAAACAGACGAGCCAGTCTCGTCAAGAAACGTCACTTGCAAAGTCAAGTGGTGGTCTGCATAGCTCCCGCCATAGGTAACTGTTACGGGAGCCGTCGAATCGACGACATAATACCTGCCCTCGGAAACGCCGCCCACAAAAGCCGGTTCGTTCGCGGCAA
>JAIRNL010000070.1 GCA_031258035.1 Azoarcus sp.
ATGAAAGAATAGAGCAGGAACAAGTAGAAATAGAGATAGGGCGGGAGGCTGTCGCGTTTTTCCGGTGCTTTCGGGTGGGACATGGGGAGATCCTCTCCGGGTTCGGAGGCGATGGTTGAGCTCGCGGAGTATACAGCCTTGGTCATGTCGCCATGACGCAGCCCGTGGGTTCCGACGCGCGCAATGAGCAGGCGGGCGTCGCGCCAGAATCGCGGACGAGGGTCAGGGCCGCTTCGCGCCCTTTGTATGCAAATACACCTCATGGCGCAGCTTGTGCCTGGAATGAATCTGCGTTTCCCTGGGGAGGTTTTCAGCCCGCGGGCGGCGCGACGGACGCTGGCCTCGCCTGCGGGCGGCTGGCGCGCGCGGCGCGGTGGGCGTTGATCGCGTTGTAGGCGGCGATCAGGAACGCGAGGGTGAAAAACGCGCCCGGCGGCAGCAGGGCAAGCAGGAAGCCGGGGTAGTCGTCGCCGAAGACCGCGACCGGCGACAGCCCCGGAACGACCATGTCGATGCCGTCGAACAGGGTGCCGTTGCCGATCAGCTCGCGCAGGGCGCCGAGGAGAGCCAGCACCCACACCAGCCCCAGGCCCATCATGAGGCCGTCCAGCGTGGATTCCAGCACGCCGTTCCTGGCGGCGAAGGCTTCGGCGCGGGCAAGGACGATGCAGTTGGTGGTGATGAGCGGAATGAAGATGCCCAGCACCAGGTACAGGCTGTGGAACCAGGCGTTGAAGGCGAGATCGAGCACCGTTACCAGGGCCGCGATGATGAGGATGAATACGGGGATGCGGATTTCGTAGGCGATCCAGCGCCGCAGGGCCGAGACCGCGAGGTTCGAGAGGATCATGGCCATGACGGTGGCAAGCCCCAGGCTGACGGCGTTCACCATGTTCGTGCTGATGGCCAGGATCGGGCACAGGCCGAGGATCTGGGCGAGCCCCGGATTTTGCCGCCACAGGCCGTTGCGGGCGCTTTCCCTGAGGTGTTGTAGAGCCATCTCGTCTATTCCTGTTGGCCGTCCGCGCCCAGGCGCGTGCCGGTTGGCGCGGCGAAAAGGGCGTCGCGGCGCGCATTTACCCAGGCGGCGCCACGGCCGAGCGCACGCGTCACGGCGCGGGCGCTCACCGTGGCGCCGGTGCGATGGGCGAAGATGCCGCCGTCTTTTTTCACTGCCCAGCCGGCTTCGGGCAGGGCGGCGTCCACGCCGGCGAATTGTCCGATCCAGGGCGCTTCCTTGTTGCGATCCTTGGTCGGGTCGATGTAGTCGCCGAGTCCCGGCGTCTCCCGGTGCGAGGCGACCCGCGCCCCGCCGATCCTGCCGTCGCCGTCGAGGGAGACGATGAGTTCGATGCGCCCGCCGTAGCCGTCGTCGGCGAAGGTCTCGAATACCAGCGCCACCGGGGCGTTGCCGCGCCGCGCGCGCCAGATGCGGCGGACGACGGCGGCGGAGCCTTCGACCCGCACCATGTCCTGGAGCAGGGCATTGTCGTATTGCGCCCGTGGCAGCACCTCGTCGATGAGGCGCATCTGCTGCGCCTCGATCGCGGCGTCGATGCGCTCGCGCGTCGCCTCGTGGGTGAATGCCATCAGGGCGGTGAAGACCACGGTAAAGGCAGCCAGGCCGAGGGCGGAGGCCAGCGCGTTGTGCAGCGATGGCGGCAGGCCGGCGGGAGGAAGCGGCGGGGGCGGCCCGGCGGCGGGCAGTTCCGGGTCGGAGGCCGTGGGCGGGTTCATGGCCGTGTTTCCTTGCGCTGGCCGAAAACGGCGGGTTGCGTGTTGCGGTCGATCAGCGGCACGCAGAGGTTCATCAGCAGCACGCCGAAGGCGATGCCTTCCGGGTAAGCGCCGAAGGTGCGCACGAACCAGGCGATGATGCCGACGCCGGCGGCGAATATCAGCTTGCCGCGCGGGGTGGAGGCGGCCGTCACCGGGTCGGTGACGATGAAGAAGGCAGCCAGCATCGCGCCGCCGCTGGCCAGGTGGAACAGCGGCGAGGGGAAACGCTCCGGCGCGGCGAACCAGAATATGGCCGCGGTGATGCCCATCCCCGCGATGAAGCCGAGCGGCAGCCGCCAGTCGATGATGCGGGTGGCGAGCAGGAAAAGTCCCCCGACGAGATAGCCGGCCGCGATCCGCTCCCAGCCGCGTCCGCCCGCGAAACCGAAGGCGTCGGTGGCGAGGATGGCGTTTACTTCGGCGTGGTTGCGCAATCCGGTGCGCATGGCGTCGAGCGCGGTGGCCCCGGTGACGGCATCGACTTCGCGGCTGCCGCCGAGGATCAATTGCAACTGGGTGGCGAAATCGGCGTGGCCGGCCGCGGGCCATTGCGACATCAGCGCCGGGTAGGCGACGATTGCCGTGCAGTAGGCGACCATCGCCGGATTGAACGGGTTCTGTCCGATGCCGCCGTACAGGTGCTTGGCGCCGACGATGGCGACCAGCACCGCGACCGTCGTGAGCCACCACGGCACGATGGAAGGCAGCGCGAGCGCGACCAGCCAGGCGGTGACGAGGGCCGAACCGTCGCCCACGGTGATCGCCACCGGGCGCTTGCGCAGCCTGAGCACCAGCGCCTCGGCGGCGAGCGCCGCCACGCTGGCGATGGCGAGATCGACCAGGATGGCCGCGCCGACCTGCCAAACATAGGCGGCGATGCCGGGCACGAGGGCGAGCAGCACGTGGGACATCACGCGCCGCACATTGGCGTCTGGTTGGCGGATATGGGGGGAACTCATCCTGCCTCCGGCGTGGGCGCGGCCTTGTCGTTCGCGGCGGCGGGGGCCTGTGCCCGGGTTCGTTCCACGGCGGCGGCGACCAGCGCGGCATCGCCCGCGGCGAGACCGGCGCGGGTTTCGGCCGCCCTGGCAGCCAGGCGCGCGGCTTTTTCGGCTTTTTCGCGCTCCAGGCGGGCGAGGCGGGACGCGAATCTCGTCCGCGCCTGGTCGGCCGCCCTGCGCTCTTCATCGCGGGCGCGGATCTCGCTTTTGGCGAAGCGGAAGTAGTCGATGAGCGGAATGTGCGCCGGGCACACGTAGGCGCAGCAGCCGCATTCGATGCAATCGAACAGGTGGTATTTCCCGGCGTCGTCGAAACGCCTGGCGCGACTGCTCCAGTACAGCTCGAACGGATGCAGGCCGACCGGGCAGGCGCGCGCGCAACTGCCGCAGCGGATGCAGGGCTGCTCGGGCGGCGCGGGCGGGAAAAGCGTGGGAGAGGCGGCGATGAGGCAGTTGCTGCCTTTCGTGATCGGCGCTTCCACGCTGGGCAGCGTGAAACCCATCATCGGCCCGCCCATCAGGGTGCGGTTGGTATCGGGCCGGGCGCCGCAGAGCGCGAGCAGGCGGGAGACCGGCGTGCCGAGCAACACTTCGTAATTGCCCGGCCGCTCGACATTGCCGGTGACGGTGACGATGCGCGACACCATCGCCTCGCCATGCACGAGGGCGCGATACACCGCGTGCGCGGTGCCGACGTTGAAACACTGCACGCCGAAATCGGCGGCAAGTCTGCCAGCCGGGAGTTCGATGCCCGTGAGCGCGCGGATGAGCTGCTTTTCGCCCCCGGCCGGATAGCGCGTGGGCACCGTGACGATGTCGATGGCGTCGTCGCCGGCGTCGACGGCGTTCGCGTCCTTCCCGATGCCGGATTCCCGCGCCGCGGCGGTCATGGCGGCGATGGCTTCTGGTTTGTTGTCTTCGATGCCGATCAGTATCCGGCGCGCGCCGCTCAACCGGCGCAGTATCTTCGCTCCGGCCACGACGTCGGCGGCGCGTTCGCGCATCAGGCGGTCGTCGCAGGTGATCCACGGCTCGCACTCGGCGCCGTTGATGACCAGCGTCTCGATCCCGGCGCCTTTGCCGAGCTTGAGGTGGCTGGGAAAAGTCGCCCCGCCCATGCCGACGATGCCGCTCGCCTGGACGCGCAGGATCAGCTCCTCGCGGCTTGCGGCGGCGGGTTCGAGCGGCTCGGTGCCGATCCAGCGTTCCTCGCCGTCCGGTTCGATGACGATGGCGAGCGACTCCAGCCCGGACGGATGCGCCATCGGGTAGCGCCCGATTTTCGTCACCGTCCCGGAAGTCGGCGCATGGATGGCGGTGCCGGCCAGACCCTCGGCCTCGCCGATGCACTGCCCCTTGAGAACCTTGTCGCCGATGGTGACGATGGTTCGCGCCGAGCCGCGGCTGCTCTGGATCAGCGGCACGACCAGGCGCGGCGGCAGCGGCACGGGCCGGATCGGCGCGGCGGAAGATTCCGCCTTGTGGGAATCGGGTTTGATCCCGCCCCGGAAGCCGAACAGGCGCGAGATCATGCCACCACCTTCAGCCCGGTCGCCGGGTATTTCCAGCGCCAGTTCTGCGGCGTGCGCGGTTCTTCCACCAGCGCGATGCAATCGACCGGGCAGGGCGGCAGGCACAACTCGCACCCCGTGCAGATGCGGCTCACCACGGTGTGCATCTGCTTGGCCGAACCGACGATGGCATCGACCGGGCAAGCCTGGATGCACAGCGTGCAGCCGATGCAGGTCTGCTCGTCGATCAGCGCCACCGTTTTCAGCTTCTCGACCGGCGTGCCGCGCGGCTTGAACTCCCGCCCGAGCAATTCGGCAAGTTTGCGCACGCCATCGTCGCCGCCTGGCGTGCAAAGATTGATTTCGGCCTCGCCCTTGGCGACGGCTTCGGCATAAGGCTTGCAACCCGGATAGCCACACTGGGCGCACTGGGTTTGCGGCAGGATGGCGTCGATCTGCCCGGCGAGCGGGTTGCCCTCCACCTTGAAATGAAACGCGGCATAGCCCAGCGCCGCGCCGAGCGCGAGGGCAATTCCTGTCATGACGAGCAAGGCGGCGAGCATGGGCGGAAACCGGGGCGGATCAGGCGCGCGGCGCCGGTGGACGGCGCATCAATGGAAGCGATCCAGCCCGGCGAAGCCCATGAAGGCAAGGCTCATGAAACCGGCGGTCATCATGGCGATGGGCACGCCCCGGAACGGCAGCGGCACATCGGCGCCTTCGAGGCGTTCGCGGATGCCGGCGAACAGAATCAGGGCGAGGGTGAAACCGGCCGCGGAGCCGAACCCGAACAACAGCGATTCAAGCAGCCCGTGTCCGAGGCCGGTGCTCAGGAGCGGGATGCCGAGCACGGCGCAGTTGGTGGTGATCAGCGGCAGGTAGATGCCGAGCACCTGCTGCAACAGCGGGCTGGTCTTGTGGATCACCAGTTCGGTGATCTGCACGATGCCCGCGATCATGACGATGAAAGCCAGCGTGCGCATGTAGGCGAGATCGAACGGCGCCAGCAGGTAGTGGTCGATGAGATAGCTCGCCCCGGCAGCCAGCGTGAGCACGAAAGTGGTTGCCAACCCCATGCCGATGGCGGTCTCGATCTTTTTCGACACGCCCATGAACGGGCAGAGCCCGAGGATGCGGACGAAAACGACGTTATTGACGAGAACGGCGCTCAGGACGACAAAAAG
>JAIRNL010000168.1 GCA_031258035.1 Azoarcus sp.
CGTGGCCCTCGAACCGGGACTGGAACGCATCCTGTTGCAGGCGATGGGGGCGGGGGGAGAGGGCGTTATCGAGCCGGGCCTGGCGGATACCCTGTTGCGCCAGACGGCCCAGCTCGCCCAACGCCAGGAAGATGTCGGCCTGCCGCCGGTGCTTCTGGTGCCGGCGCCGCTGCGGATGCTGCTTTCCAGGTTCCTGCGCCGCGCCGTGCCCTCGCTGCGGGTCATCGCCAACAGCGAGGTGCCGGAATCGCGCACGATCCGCGTCACCGGCATGGTGGGGCAGGGCGGGTGAGCGCATCCCTCCCCGTGGCGGCGCGTTTCCGGGACCGATTCGACGCCGAGCCTCGGAGATTCATGCGAATGGGCGAAACGGGCAGCAACCGTGAACTGCTGCCATCTGGAACTGCTGGCGGGGCCGGACTTACCCGATTTCATTGTCAGGCGGAATCGACGGGCGGCCCGTGTGCGAATAGAGTGCACGTATTTCGCGTATTCCGCGCCCACACGTTTCGGCGATATGTTCGACGTCATTCTCTACGAGCCTGAAATTCCGCCCAATACCGGCAATGTCATCCGCCTCGCCGCCAACAGCGGCGTGCGCCTGCATCTGGTCGGGCCGCTCGGGTTCGATCTTTCCGATCGCCAGTTGCGGCGCGCCGGGCTCGATTACCACGATCTCTCCCACGTCGCCGTCCACCGCGACTGGTCGTCGTGCCGGGCGCACTTCGTCGGACGGCGCGTGTTCGCCCTGAGCACGCGCGGCGGCATCCGTTACGATCACGCCGCCTTCGCCGTCGGCGACGTATTGCTTTTCGGCCCCGAAACCCGTGGCCTGCCCGCCGCGGTGCTGGAGGAACTGCCGCCGGCGCGGCGGCTGCGCATCCCGATGCGGCCGGACAATCGCAGCATCAATCTGTCGAACGCGGTGGCGCTGGTGGTCTATGAGGGCTGGCGGCAGAACGGATTCGCGGGCGCGGTCGGCGTCGAACAGGCGTGAGCGCCGCGGCGGCCTTCGGGGCGGCGGCTTTCGTCGCTTACCGCTCCTCTTTCGGCTCTCGAGCCAGGAGTCCTTCCACCGCGTCGCGGGCGGCAAGCTCGCCGCGGAGCAGGGCATCCACGGCGGCGCAGATCGGCATTTCGACGCCGAGGCGCTGGCTGAGCCGGGCGGCTTCGCGCGCGGTGGGAACGCCTTCGGCGACGTGGCCGAGTTCGGCGAGGATGTCGGGCAGGGGCTTGCCGGCAGCCAGGGCCAGGCCGACCGTGCGGTTGCGGGAAAGATCGCCCGTACAGGTGAGGACGAGATCGCCCATGCCAGCCAGCCCCATCAGGGTGTCGCGGCGACCGCCGAGCGCGTTGGCGAGCCGGGCGATTTCAGCCAGCCCCCGGGTGATGAGTCCGGCGCGGGCGTTGAGGCCGAAACCCATGCCGTCGGCCACGCCGGCGGCGATGGCGATGACGTTCTTGAGCGCGCCGCCGATTTCGCAGCCGACCAGGTCATCGTTGGCGTAGATCCGCAGCCGCGGCTGGTGCAGCGTCCACGTCCAGTCCCTGGCGAACGCGGCGTCATTTGAAGCCAGCACGATGGTCGCCGGCAGGCCGCGCCCTACCTCGGCGGCGAAGGTCGGGCCGGTGAGCGCGCCGCAGGCGGCGTCCCGTCCCAGTTCGTCGGCGACGATCTCGTGCGGCAGGCGACCGCTGCCGGCTTCCAGTCCCTTGCAGACCCACAGGATCGCCGCGGCCGCGCCGGCGCGCGGCGGGCGCTGGCTCAGGGCGCGCACGGTGTCGCGCAGTCCAGCCAGCGGCGTCGCAATCAGATGCAGGTCGGCGCCGTCGGCGGCGTGGGCGAAATCGGCGCTCAGTTCCAGCGCCGGGCGCAGGGCGATGCCGGGCAGGAAACGCCGGTTCTCGCGCGTGCGGCGCATCGCGTCGATGTTGTCGGCTTCGCGCGCCCACAGGCAAACCTCGTGGCTGGCGGAAAACGCCTGGGCCAGCGCCGTGCCCCAGGCCCCCGCGCCGAAAACCGCGATGCGCATCCGCCTCAGGTTCCCCATACCTCGGTGGCGCGCAGATAGCCTTCGCCGCCGTCGACGTGCCGCACCTTGACCCAGCCGTCCGGCGCGGCGGAGACGAATTCGAGCACCACATCGCGGGCGACCTCGAACGCCACCGGCGCGCCGGCGTTCGCGTCGCGCCGTACCGCGGCCTGTTCGGCCGTGACGAGCACGGTGCGCTGCCTGCTGAGGGCGCCGCCTTCGACCCAGGTCATGCCGCCGCCGGGATCGCGGATTTTCACCCATTGCAGGTCGGGACTCGTGACCACGATTTCGACCGGCGTGCCGGTGTGGATGATGGCGAGTTTGCGCGCCTGCAAGGATGATGTCTCGTAGAGGATGGCTGTCCTGGCAACCGATGCGTAATCGATGGCCACAGCCGCGCCGCTCGCCTGGAGAAGCAGGGCGGCGGCGAGGATCGCGCGGCGGCTCATGATGCTTTTCCCTTACTGTAGCGGCGTCTGCTGACCAGCGGCCTGTGCCTGCTGGCGCGCCTGGTTGAACAGGGCTTCGAAATTGACCGGGGCGAGCAGCACCGGCTGGAAGCCGGCGCGGGTGACGGCGTCGGAAACCACCTCGCGCGCATAGGGGAACAGGATGTTCGGGCAGCCGATCCCCAGCACCAGTTCGAGATCGTTCTGGACAATGTTCTGGATGCGGAAAATGCCGGCCTGGACGACTTCCACCAGGAACAGCACACGCTTGTCGCTCAGGGTGGCCTCGACGGTGATGGTGAGCTTGACTTCGTAGATGTTCGCGTCGACCAGGCCGGATTCGGTGTTCAACTTGACGTTGATATGCGGCGTCTCGCGGATGAGGAAACTTTGCGGCGCGTTGGGGACTTCGAGCGACAAGTCTTTGGCGTAGATCTTCTCGATCGAGAAAATGGGTTGGTTGTTCTCGGCAGCTTGGTTGTTGTCGGCCATATCAATTACCTTGGAAAGTGATGTGAAAAACGGGTTGATGAACCGGGCATGGCGTACACCAGACGAACACGTCAGGCTGCCTGCCCGTGCAGCAGGGTGGCGAGGCTTCCTTCGCGGTCGAGCGCCTGGAGGTCCTCGCAACCCCCGACATGGTAATCGCCAATGAAAATCTGTGGAACCGTGCGGCGACCGGTAATTTGTATCATCTCGCGTCGACGGTCGGGATCGAGGTCGACGCGGATTTTTTCGATGTCGTCCACGCCGCGCGTGCGCAGGAGCCTTTCGGCGCGAATGCAGAACGGACAGACGGCGGAAGTGTACATCCTGACACGCGGCCGCGCGGGCCCGGAGACGGGGGCATTCATCCTTGCGTTCACTTCTTCTTGCGGGTGATCGGCTGCCCGGCCTTCTCCCACTCGAAGAGGCCACCGCGCAGTTTGTAGAGCTTCTCGAACCCGGCTTTTTTCAGGGTGGCGATGGCCGTGGTCGTGCGCGAGCCGCCATCGCAGTAGACGATGAGCGGGCGGTCGCGGAATTTTTCGAGCTCGGACGCGCGCCGCGCGAGATCGGCAAGCGGCAGGTTGCGCGCATTGGGCAGGTGGCCGCGCTCGAAATCGCCCAGGTCGCGCACATCGATCACCACCGCATCCTCGCGGTTGATGCGCAGGGTGGCTTCGAGCGGGGTGAGCAGGCTTTTGTCGCGCATCTGGCGAACCAGGTCGACGAGCAGCCACAGGGCCGAACAGATAGCCAGTGCGGCCCAATGCAGGTTTTGTTGCAGAAACTCCACGTAGGGGATACTCCAGGAAAGGTTGCGTCAAAGGTTGAGTCGAGCGAAAAGGGATGCCGGGCGCGGCGATTGTCTTTCTGCGTCACCGTGTCAATGCGCCGCCACAGAAGACTTCGCGCATCAACCCGATGAGTTGCAGGGTGCGCGGGTCGCTGATCCGATAATAGACGCGGTTGGCATCCTTGCGGGTGGAAAGCACGCCCTTGTCGCGCAGGATGGCGAGGTGCTGGGAAATATTGCTCTGCGAAGTGCCGACCGTGCCCACGATATCCTGTACGCATATCTCGTCGCCGCCGAGCGCGCACAGTATCCGCAACCGCAGGGGATGGGCGATCGCCTTGAGCGCGCGCACCGCTGTTTCGATGTGTCGTTCGTGTTCGCCGAAAAGGGCGGCTTCGTCGGGGGTGGCCACGGATAAAAGCGGATCAAAGTCATTAGTATAGAATACAAGCGGCGCGCGCGGGAGCTTCCCTGTCCGCGCATTTCGGCCGGTACGCGGTGATGCCTGCTTCGCCCGGCGTCCTGGCTCGTTTCAATCTCGTTTTTTTCGGATTTTGCTCATGTACAAGATCGTGCTGCTGCGCCACGGTGAATCCACCTGGAACAAGGAAAACCGCTTTACCGGCTGGACCGATGTCGACCTCAGCGCGCAGGGCATCGCGGAAGCGCGTGACGCCGGGCAACTGCTCCGGCGCGAAGGCTACAGCTTCGATCTCGCCTATACCTCGGTGCTCAGGCGCGCCAACAAGACGCTCAACATCGTGCTCGAAGAACTCGACCTGCTCTGGTTGCCGGTGGAACATAGCTGGCGGCTCAACGAGCGCCACTATGGTGTGCTGCAAGGGATGAACAAGGCCGAAATCGCCGCCCGCTACGGCGACGAGCAGGTGCTGGCCTGGCGGCGTTCCTACGACATCCCGCCCGCGCCGCTCGCGGAAGACGATCCCCGTCTCACCTTCGGCGATCCCCGCTATGCCTCGCTGCCCAGGGCGGCTTTCCCGCGCACCGAGTGCCTGCGCGACACCGTGGCGCGCGTGGTGCCGTACTGGGAAACCGTGATCGCGCCGCAAGTGCTCGCCGGACGGCGCATCCTGATCGTGGCGCACGGCAACAGCCTGCGCGCCCTCATCAAATATCTCGACGACATCGGCGAGGCGGACATCGTCGGGCTCAACATCCCGACCGCGCAGCCGCTGGCTTACGAACTGGATGCCGACCTGCGCCCGCTCGGCTCTCGTTACCTTGCCGACGAAGACACCATCCGCGCCGCCCAGGCCGCCGTGGCGAGCCAGGGCAAGGCCGGGGGCTGACGCGCGCCCCGCCGTGGTTGCCGTTCCCCTCCGGCGCGCGCTCGCCGCGATCCTGGTTGCATGGGTCGGCCTGGTTCTGCCCGCCGCGCTGCACGCCCAGACCGGCAAGACCCGGGCGGAGATTCGCGCCAAGCGTTCCGACCTCAAGAACGTCAAGCGACGCATCGGCGATTTGCAGCGCGACCTGGAAAAGACCGAAGCCGCCCGCGCCGAGGCCGCCGCCGCCGTGGCCGCCGCCGAGCGCGAAGTATCGAAGGCGGCGCGCGCCCTGCGCCAGACGGTGGCCGGGCGCGCCGACCTCGAGCGTCAACTCGCCGAACTCGAAGCCGGGCAGCGCGAGCTCGAACGCCGCATCGCCGCCCGCCAGGAAGAGCTTGCCGGCTGGTTGCGCCGCAACTACATGTATGGCGCCGGCAAGGACGTTGCCGCCCTGCTGGCCGCGCGCGACCCCAACCAGCTCATGCGCGACGCCCATTACCTCGAACGCCTTGGCCGCGTGCGCCTGGAACTGATCGAAACGCTGCGGCGCGACCTGCTGCTCCAGGCCGAGCGCGCCAGCCACATCGCCGCGCGCCGGGCCGCCCTCGTGCGCCTCGAAGAAGACCGCCGCCGCCGACAGGAAAAACTGGAAGAAACGCACGCCAGCCGCCGCAAGGTACTGGAAAAGATCACCTCCACCCTGAAGTCGCAGCGCGCGCGGGTCGACGCCCTCAAGGCCGACGAGGAGCGGCTCACACAGGTCGTCAACACCCTGGTGCAAAATGCCCTCGAAGCCGAAACCCGCGCCGAGGCGGCGCGGCGGGAGCGCGAACGCGCGCGGGCGCAGCAGCCGAGGCCGGATCGCGCGTCGCGCCCGGACGAGAAGGCCGCGACCGAACCCGTGCTCGGCAAGGTGCGCGAAGCCGCCGGCCCGAGCGCCTCGGGCGTGAGCTTCGCGCAACTGCGCGGCAGGCTGAACTTCCCCGTGACCGGCGAGCTCATCGGCCGTTTCGGTTCGCCGCGGGCCGGCCAGGGCACGACCTGGCGCGGCGTCTTCATCCGCGCCGCCAATGGCGCCGAGGTGCGCGCGGTCAGCGATGGCGAAGTCGTGTTCTCGGACTGGTTGCGCGGCTACGGCAACCTGTTGATCGTCGACCACGGTGGCGGTTATCTTTCCATCTATGGCAACAACGACGCGCTCTACAAGGAAGTCGGCGATACCGTGCGCGGCGGTGAGGGCGTTGCCAGCGTCGGCGCGAGCGGAGTGGAAGGGGATTCAGGTCTATACTTTGAAATCCGCCATCGGGGACAGGCCGTCGACCCGATGCAGTGGGTAAAACTTAAATAACGTTTCGTGTCGTGGAGTGCTCATGCCCAACAGCAAGTTGAAACAGTTTGGCCTGGTGATGACCGGCGTCGTTGCCGGCGTCATGCTCAGCCTGAATTTTTCCGCCAGTGCCGACAAATTCGGGGCGCAGCCCTTGCCGGTCGAGGAATTGCGCGCTTTCGCCGACGTGTTCAACGTCGTCAAGCGCGACTACGTCGAGCCGGTCGAAGACAAGAAACTGTTCACGCAGGCGATCACCGGCATGTTGAGCGGCCTCGATCCGCACTCGGCCTATCTCGACGCCAATGCCCTGAAAGAGCTACAGATCAATACCCGCGGCGAATTCGGCGGCCTCGGCATCGAAGTCAGCATGGAAGATGGCTTCATCAAGGTGGTATCGCCCATCGAGGACACGCCCGCCTTCCGCGCCGGCATCAAGGCCGGCGACCTGATCGTCAAGATCGACGATACCTTTGCCAAGGGCATGAGCCTGGACGAGGCGGTGAAGCGCATGCGCGGCAAGCCCGCGACCAAAATCGTCCTGACGCTGGCCAGAAAAGGCGAGCCGCAGCCGATCGTGGTCAACCTGACGCGCGAAGTCATCAAGGCGCAGAGCGTCAAATCCAAGGTGGTCGAACCCGGTTACGGCTACCTGCGGGTGACGCAGTTCCAGGAAAACACCGTGCAGTCGATGGCCGAACATCTCGGCAGGCTGGGCAAGGCCGGCACACCGAAAGGGCTGGTGTTCGACCTGCGCAACGATCCGGGCGGCCTGCTCAATGGCGCCGTCGGCGTGGCGGCGGCCTTCCTGCCGGAAGGAACGATGGTGGTGACGACCAACGGCCGCACCGAGGGCGCGCAGCGCGAATACCGCGCTTCCCTCGGCGACTACCTGAAAGGCAGCGCCCTGCGCGCCCTGCCGGCGTGGACGCGCGATGTGCCGATGGTGGTATTGGTCAATGGCGGTTCGGCCTCGGCCTCCGAGGTCGTCGCCGGCGCCCTCCAGGATCACAAGCGCGCCACGATCATGGGCACCCGCACCTTTGGCAAGGGCTCGGTGCAGACCATCCTGCCGCTCGTCAATGCCGCCGCGCTCAAGCTCACCACGGCGCGCTACTACACCCCGAACGGCCGCTCGATCCAGGCCAAGGGAATCGACCCCGACATCCTCGTCGAAGAATCCGCCCAAGGCAATTCAGCCAGGCGCCTGCGCGAAGCCGATCTGCAAGGCCACCTCGGCAACGACCGCGACCCCGAGGCCGGGGAAGGCGAAGCGTCGGAAGACAAAAAAGCCGCCGAAGCAGCCAAGGCCGAACGGCCCAAGCCCTTCGAGTTCGGCAGCCAGGACGACTACCAATTCGTCCAGGCGCTGAACCAACTCAAGGGATTGCCGGTGGA
>JAIRNL010000034.1 GCA_031258035.1 Azoarcus sp.
GGTTTATGGGTTTATGTGCTTCATTGTTTCCAGAAAAAATCGACGCATGGCATCTCGACCCCCAAACCGGACATGGACTTGATTCGGGAACGATTGAAAGCAGCGGAAGCGCACGCCAAGGGAGAAACGAAATGATCGAAATCGAAGAAAGTTCCGGCAATGTTTACGCCGATCTGGGCATGGCCGATGCTGGCGAAATGATTGTCAAGGCACAGCTTGCAACCAAGATCGGCGAGATTATCAAAGGCCGCAAATGGAGCCAGCAGCAAGCGGCTGATGTTCTTGGCATCCCCCAATCCAAACTGTCGAAGATGCTGCGCGGCCAGTTTCGCGGCATCAGCGAAGCGAAGATGCTCGATTGCCTGGCCCGGCTTGGCCGTGACGTGCAAATCGTCGTCGGCCCGGCTCGCCGTTCGGCTTCGGTGGGACATGTCGCCGTCGTGTTCGTCTGAAGAATGGGACGAGCCATCGCCCGAGAACTTTGATACCACGGCGCTGCCGGGCGATTCAGATGGCGGCTGGTGACACGACTGCTCGTTCCACCCCGAGAGCCAGCGCCACCGCCTCGGCGGCGCGGATGCCGTCCACGCCGGCGGACAGGATGCCGCCCGCGTAGCCAGCGCCTTCGCCGGCAGGATAGAGACCGCGCACATTCACGCTTTGCAGATCGTCGCCGCGCTTGATGCGCAAGGGGGAGGAGGTGCGCGTTTCTACCCCGGTCAGCACGGCATCGGGCATGGCGAAGCCGGGAATTCGGCGCTCGAAGGCGGGGATCGCCTCGCGGATCGCGGCGATGGCGTAGTCGGGGAGGGCGTCAGCCAGGTCGGTGTAGCGCACGCCGGGTTTGTACGAGGGTTCTACTTCGCCGGGCGCGCGCGAAGGGCGTCCAGCCAGGAAGTCGCCGACGCGCTGCACGGGGGCGTCGTAGTTGCCGCCGCCCAGCGCGAAGGCGCGCGCTTCGAGGGCGCGTTGCAGGGCGATGCCAGCCAGCGGGCCGCCAGGGTAGTCGTCGGGCGTGATGCCGACGACGATGCCGGCGTTGGCGTTGCGCTCGGCCCGCGAGTATTGGCTCATGCCGTTCGTCACCACCCGGCCCGCCTCGGATGTGGCGGCAACGACGACGCCGCCCGGGCACATGCAGAAGCTGTAGACCGGGCGTCCGTTGCCGGCATGATGGACGAGCTTGTAGTCGGCCGCGCCCAGGAGCGGATGGCCGGCGTATTTGCCCAGGCGGGCGCGGTCGATGAGCGCCTGGGGATGTTCGATGCGCAACCCCACCGAAAACGGTTTGGCTTCCATGGACACGCCGCGCCGGTGCAGCATCTCGAACGTGTCGCGGGCGCTGTGGCCAAGGGCGAGGATGATGTGGTCGGCGCGGATTTCCGCGCCGTCGGCGAGGATGACGCCGCGGGCGTGGCCGTCCTCGATCAGCAGGTCGTCGACCCGGGCGCGAAAACGGATTTCGCCGCCCAGGGATTCGATTTCGGCACGCATTTTTTCGACCATGCTCACCAGCCGGAAGGTGCCGATGTGCGGTTTGCCGAGATACAGGATTTCCTCGGGCGCGCCGGCGCGGACGAATTCGGTCAGCACTTTGCGGCCGTAGTGTTTCGGGTCTTTGATCTGGCTGTGGAGTTTGCCGTCGGAGAATGTCCCCGCGCCGCCTTCGCCGAATTGCACGTTGGATTCCGGGTCGAGTTCGTGGCCGCGCCACAGCCGCCAGGTGTCTTTGGCGCGCTCGCGTACCGCCTTGCCCCGTTCGAGCACGAGCGGACGAAAACCCATCTGAGCCAGGATCAGCGCGGCGAAGATGCCGCAAGGCCCGAAGCCGACCACCAGCGGTCGCGGCAGCGGATGCGCCGGGGCGCGGGCGACGAAACGGTAGCGCATGTCGGGCGTCGGGCCGATGTGGCGGTCGTTGGCGAGGCGGCGCAATGTTTCGTTTTCCGCGTCCGCGTCAGCCAGGTCGCAGTCGACGGTGTAGACGAAGTCCAACCCCTTGCGCGCATCGTGAGCGCGCCGGAAGACGGCGAAACCAGCCAGCTGCGTCGGGGCGATGCCCAGGCGTCGGGCGATGGCCGTGGGCAGGTCTTCGGGTGGGTGGTCGATGGGCAGCCGGAGTTCGGTGATGCGCAGCATGGGCGGGGAAACGTGGTTTGGCGGTTTGCGAAGGCCGTAGTTTATGGGGTTCGTTCCCAAAAGCCGAATCCCCTGTCGCACGGGTGGTAGCATTTGTCGCTTTGTCGCGTCCCCGTCGCCATGCTCAGTTACCGCCACGCCTTCCATGCCGGCAATCATGCCGATGTTCTCAAGCATTTCGTGCTTGCCGAGTTGTTGGCTTATTACAGCCGGAAAGACAAGCCGTGGGCGTATATCGACACCCACGCCGGCGCGGGTTGTTATGCGCTGGAAGGGGTTGTCGCGGGCAAGACGGCGGAATTCGCGGACGGCATCGGGCGGTTGTGGACGCGCGACGATCCGCCCGAGGTGATGGCGACTTACATGGACGCGGTGCGCCAGTTCAACCCCGGCGGGCGGTTGTTGTTTTATCCGGGGTCGCCGGCGCTGGCGATGACTTTCGCGCGGGCGCGCGACAGCCTGCATCTGTTCGAGCTGCATCCGACCGATTTGCAGGCGCTGCGGCAAACGTTCGCCGATCAGTCCGCCCGCGTCCACGTACACGGCGGCGACGGCCTCGCCGGCCTCGGTGGCTTGCTGCCGCCGCCGGCGCGGCGGGCCGTGACGCTGATCGATCCGTCCTACGAAGTCAAAAGCGATTACCGGCGCGTGCTCGATACGCTTGCCTCGGCGCTGCGCCGGTTCGCCGGCGGTTGCTATGCGCTCTGGTATCCGCTGTTGGCGCGTCCCGAATCCCGCCGGTTGCCGGAGCGGCTGGCGGCGCTCGGGGCGGGAAGCTGGTTGAGCCTGCGCTTCCGGGTGCGCCGCGCGCCCAGGGAAGGATTCGGTATGTTCGGCAGCGGTCTCTATATCGTCAATCCGCCCTGGATGTTGCCCGAACGCCTGCGGGCGGCGCTGCCGTGGCTGGTCGGGGCGCTCGGCGTCGATGATGGCGCCGGCTTCGAGCTGGATCACCGCATTGAGTGATCGTCGGGCGCGGCGATGCTCTGCGCGCGCCGCTTGAGTTCGGCGCGGTAGAGCGCCGGCATGGCCAGGGCGTGGTAGAGCGGCGTGCGGCAGACCGAGCGCGAAATGCCGTAGGCGACCGCGGCGGTGGCCATGAGCGGCAGCAACATCTGGTGGTTGTCGGTCATCTCCATGACGATGACGAAGGCGGTGATTGGCGACTGCGTCATCGCGGCAAGGAAACCCACCATGCCGAGGACGAGGAGGGCCGCGTGGTCTTCGGGCGGCATCTCCGGCAGCAGCGCCGGGATGATGGCGCCCAGGCCGGCGCCGACGGCGAGCGCCGGGGCGAACATGCCGCCGGGGATGCGCGCGGCGAAAGCGAGCCAGATCGCCGCCATCTTGATGAACATGAAATAAAGCGGCAGGCGGGCGTCGCCTTCGAGCGCGGCGCGGGTTTCGTCGTAGCCGGTGCCGTAGATGAGACCGCCGCTGGCCAGTCCCAGCAGGGCGGTGCCGAGTCCGCAGGCGGCGGCGAAAGCGACCGGACGCCGCTGGGCGAATTTGCCGACGGCGCCGGGCAGGCCGCGCGCGGAAGCGATCAGGAGACGGGCGAAGCCGCCGCCGAGGAATCCGCCCAGGATGCCGGCAGCCAGCACCGACCATGCGCCGCCGGGCCAGCCGAGTCCGATGCCTGCCGCGGTGCGGCCGAAATAGGTGTAGTTCCCGAGCATCGCCAGCGACATCAGGCCGGCGAAGATGACCGCGATCAGGGTCGTGCTGTTGGCGCGGAAAGCGCGGTAGCGGCACATTTCCTCGATGGCGAACATGATGCCGCCGAGCGGGGTGTTGAACGCGGCGGCGATGCCGGCGCCGGCGCCGGCGGCGATCAGGTCGCGGCTCGATGCGATACGGCCGAGGCTGCGCCGGCCGACGAGCATGTGCATGGCGGAAGCGCCCACTTGCACCGACGGGCCTTCGCGCCCGATGGATGCGCCGACGAAAAGGCCGCCGAGGGTCAGGAAAACCTTGGCAATGGCAAGGCGCAGGGACAGGAACTGCTTTCGCACGGCGGCTTCTTCGGTGAGCGAGGCGGCGATGGCCTGTGGAATGCCGCTGCCTTCCGTTCCGGGAAAAAAGCGCAACGTCAGCCAGGACAACGCGGCAAAGCCGGCGGGGGCGATGAAGAGCGCGATCCAGGGCGCGGCGGCGACCAGGTCGTGATGGATGGCGATGGCGCGATCGGCGCCGATGGCGAACAGGATCGAGATGCCGCCCGCGAGCAGGGCCGCGCCCACCAGCAGCAGGCGTTTGCGCCAACTGCGCGGCGACAGCCAAGGTAACATGTGGCGCGGGCCGCCGCGGCGGGCGCGAAACAGGGAACGCAGGCGAGAATACCCTGGGCGGCGCGGAACGGCAGGAATATCGGGGGGAGGAGATGACATGGGCGCGGAGCCGATAGTGGGGAATTTGTGAAAAAAGTCAAGTTTTATGAATTTAGAAAATTCATGGGTGACGAGCGGATCGCTTCTGCGGTAAAGTGCGTGCTTGCAGCGTCCGTTGTTGCGGACATTTTTTTAGGGACACCCGAATACCATGGCGGTAGAGCTTTTCAATGATGGCAGACACGTTTGCCTGGCGTTCTATGACCTCGTCGACGAAGCCGCGGATCATGCGGTGCAATGCAATCAGTTCCTGGTTGTTGACGGCGAGCATGGCGCCCTGCTTGAACCGGGCGGCAACATGACCTACAACGGGCTGCTGATGAGCATGGCGCGCTATTTTTATTCGCGCGACCTCGACTACATCTTTGCCTCCCACCAAGACCCCGACATCATCGCCTCGGCCAACAAATGGATGGTGACGACCAATTGTCGGGTGTTGATCTCCAAGCTCTGGACGCGCTTTCTGCCGCATTTCACCACTGGGCGCAATTATTCCGACCGGATCATCGGCATTCCCGATGAAGGCATGGCGGTGCCGCTGGGTAGTTGCAAGCTCAAGGCCATTCCGGCCCATTTCCTGCATTCGGAAGGCAATTTCCAGATCTACGATCCGATCTCCAAGATCCTGTTCTCGGGTGACCTGGGCGTCTCGCTGCTCGATCTTGCCGATGCCAGCAAGCCGGTGACGGACTTCGACGCGCACATCGACTTCATGGCCGGCTTCCACCGTCGTTACATGATTTCCAACAAGATCTGTCGCTACTGGGCGCAGATGGCGCGTCAGCTCGACATCCAGCAGATCGTCCCGCAGCACGGGGCGCGTTTCGTGGGCAAGGCCATGGTCAATCGCTTCATCGACTGGGTCGAAAATCTCCAGTGCGGCGTCGACCTCATGACGCAGGATCACTATCGCGCTCCCTGAGTGGCGCCCCCTGAGTTGCGCCCCTGAGCCTCGCCCGTCCCCGAAGCCCGACGCCAGTATTTTCGTCGGGCTTTTTGTCGTCTCGGAACCTTGGGCGCGATTGCCTCAATCGTTTTCTTCCTTTTGCAGCGTCAACGTCCAGGCCAGGGCGTCCATGTACCAGATCGACGCCTGTTCGGGCGTGATGTCGCAAGCGGCGGCGTTGAAGATGATGCCGCTGATGTCCCTGTTCTCGCATGCCCTGGCCAGGGCCAGGGCGGCCGCGCAGGGGCCCCGGTTGTCCAGGATGGCGTCGCGGATCGCGGAATCAATGGCCAGCGCCTCCAGCGCGTGTTCCATCGGTTGTTGCAAGATGACGTCGATCAGCGACAGCAGGCCGGTGAGGAACATCGCCTCGCGCTCCGGCAGCGGGTGCGAGGCGGCGATCAGTTCCATGGTGCGGGCCCGCACCAGCGCCGCTTCGAGCACCGCGTCGGCGCGCGGCTGTTTGCGGTTGCTGGCGCACAACATCAACGCGAGCCAGCGTTGCAGGGGCGTGCGCCCCAGCAGGACGATGGCGCGCTCGATCGAGGAGACCTGCTCGTGCAGGCCGTTGGCCGCCGAGTTGATGTAGCGCAGCAGGCGCAGGGCAATGGCCGCGTCCTGCTTGATCAGGTTGACGATTTCGCGGGTGTTGGCATCCTGGCGCAACCTGTTGAGCAACAGGGTCAGGCGGGAATAGTTGGGGCCGAGATTGCGCGCCTCCCAGCGTTCGCGGCTGGTGATGAACGGCCCATGGAACAGCGTGGCCCCGAGCTTGAAGCAGAAATCGAAATCCTCCATGCCGGGCAGGTCGCGCACCAGCAGCGCCGCGTGCGGCGCCAGCTTGAGGAGATGTCTGACGAGTTTCGTCCCCTGCTCGATATCGACGCCGGGGCCCTGGACGCAGACCAGGTCGATGTCGCCCATCAGGTGGAAATATTCGGGCGTCGCCATGGGATCGGGGACGCCGATGTGGTAGCCCAGCGCGCGTAGCGCGCGTATTTGTTCGACCAGGGATTTCGCCGTGGGCCCGGCGTGTTCTTCCATGGGTTTGAGGATGAAAAAGGTATTGGCGGGCGGAAGCTGGGTCAGGCTCGGGTGTTCGAGAAAGGAATCCGGTACTTCGATGAAAGCGAAACGGTGGCCGAGCAATTCCCCGATGTTGGCGTGCATCAGGCTCTGCACCAGCACCTCGGTATAAAGGTGGAAGATGCTCCGGCTTTGCCTCCGGATGTGGGCGTGTACCGCCTCCTGGAGCATGAACTGGTAACCGGCGACCCTCTGCTGCCGGTTGAGGACGGCCTCGCGGCAAATGATGGTCGCGCCGATCTCCGGGGTGGCGGAAGCGTCGGCCTCTACCACCTGTCGCAACGGGGCCTGCCGTTCGAGCGCCGCGAAAGAGGCGGCGGAAGGGTTTCCGGCGGGCGCTTTGCTTCTGGGGGCAGGCGGGTGGTGGAACAGCCTGCGGAATAGCTTGGTCAGCAGCATCGTGGAGACCTCGGATCGTTATATCCGCAATGATTATATCGGCGGCGGCCGCGCGCCGGGCGATGAGTCATCGCCGCGGGGCTCAACCGCCGCCTGGCGGCATGCCGGCGCGGCGGCGGACGCCATCGAGATAAGACTGTCCGTCGGGTGAGGAATTGTCGCGCAGGGCCTTGAATATCGTCTCGCCCAGGCAGTCGAGCACCTCGTGCATGGCGCGGTGGCGGTCGCCCTGGCGTCGGCGCAGCGCTTCAAATGCGGCGCGGATGCCGGGCGGCTGGTCGATCGACAGCTGCTCTTCGATTGCCAGATGCAGCGACAAATGCAAAAAAGGGTTGATCCGTCCGTCTTCCGGCGGGAAGTCACGCTCCAGGACATCGCTGCTGGTCAGCAGCGCGTGGTATTCGGGGTGTTCGAGCACGATGCCGGCGGCGACCGTCTCAAGCGCGCTGAGGACTTTCTGGTTCTGGTGCTTGAGCCAGGCAGTGACGAAGAAATCTCGAACCTGTCCGCGGGTGGGATTGAACATGGTGGTGATGGCCTGA
>JAIRNL010000047.1 GCA_031258035.1 Azoarcus sp.
GACCCCTACCGCCCGGCGGCGCGGATGGCGCTGGAAGCATTGCAGCGGCACGGCATGGGGCAGGAACAGGCACTGGCTGCCATCAACCGCATGATCGACACGCAGTCGGCAACGCTCGCACTGGTGGAATTCTTCTGGGCCTCGGGGGTCGTGTCCCTGATGCTGATCGCCCTGCTCTGGCTCTCAAGCCCGGCGCGGCGGAAATAGCGCGGGAAGCCTCTTGCCCGGAACCGCCTCCGCCGCCATGACGGGCGCCGGCTGTCGCGCGCCGCATCCCGCGCGCCGCGCGCCATGCGGGCGTCCCGGCGGCGGCGCTCGTGAGATAATCGCGCGCATTGATAACCGTCCCGCTCCGCAGCCCCCATGAAAGTCCTCGTGACCGGCGCCGCCGGCTTCATCGGCATGCACACTACCGAACGACTGCTCGCGCGCGGCGACGAGGTGACAGGGATCGACAATCTCAACGATTACTACGACCCCGCCCTCAAGGAAAGCCGGCTGGAGCGGCTGCGGCCATCTCCGCGTTTCCATTTCGAGAAGCTGGACGTGGCCGATCGCGCCGGCGTCGAACGCCTTTTCGCGCGCGGGAAATTCGAGCGCGTCATCCACCTCGCGGCCCAGGCCGGCGTGCGTCATTCCCTCAAGAACCCGCACGCCTACATCGACAGCAACCTCGTGGGCTTCACGAACATCCTCGAAAACTGCCGCCATCGCAAAGTGAAGCATCTCGTCTATGCCTCCAGTTCCAGCGTCTACGGCGGCAATACCAGACTGCCGTTTTCCGAGCACGACAACGTCGACCACCCGGTGAGCCTCTACGCCGCCACCAAGAAAGCCAACGAACTGATGGCCCACGCCTACAGCCACCTCTACGGGCTGCCGACCACGGGACTGCGGTTTTTCACCGTCTATGGGCCATGGGGACGCCCCGACATGGCGCTCTTCCTCTTCGTCAGGGCGATCCTCGAAGGGCAGCCGATCGAAGTCTTCAACCACGGCAAGATGCAGCGCGACTTCACCTACATCGACGACATCGTCGAAGGCGTGGTTCGCACCCTCGACCGCGTGCCCGGCCCGGATCCCGACTTCGACGCCAGCCGCCCCGACCCCGCGCGCAGCCAGGCGCCGTACCGGATATTCAACATCGGCAACCATTCCCCCGTGGAACTGCTGGATTTCATCGAGGCGATCGAAGCCGGGCTCGGACGGCGGGCCATCAAGAACTTCCGACCGATACAACCCGGCGACGTGCCGGCCACCCATGCCGATACCGCTGAACTCGCCGCCTGGACGGACTTCAGACCCGCCACCAGCGTGCGCGATGGCGTAAGCAGATTCATCGCCTGGTATCGCGCCTACTACGGAGCGTAGACGTGCGGCTTTTCGGCCCCCGCGCCGCGCTGGCCTGTTATCTGATGCTGCTGCTCGCCTACCTCGGCGGCGCGGTCGTGCCGCTGATGGACGACGACGCCACGCGCTACGCCGGCATCGCGCTGCGCATCCACGAAACGGGCGACTGGACGCGGCTCATGACCCAGGGCGAGGATTATCTCGACCGGCCGCACCTGTTGTTCTGGCTGTCGGCGCTCTCCTTTGAAGTCTTCGAGATCAACGCCGCCGCCTACAAACTGCCCTCGCTGCTTTTCTCGATCCTGGCTGTGTATTCGACCGCCCAGTTGGGCGCGCTGCTGCACAACGAGACGGTCGGACGGCTGGCGGGCGCGATCCTGGCGAGCGCCTTCGCCTTCATGCTCGCCAACAACGACGCGCGCATGGAAACGATGCTCACCGGCGCGACCATCTTCGCCACCTGGCAACTGATCGTCTTTGCCAGCGACCGCAACGAGCGCACGCGACCGCAACATCTCATCATGGCCGGCGCCGGCCTGGCGCTGGGTTTCGCCACCAAGGGCATGATCGGCATGGCGCTGCCGCTGCTCGCCGTGTTTCTCTATCTCGTCTATTGCCTCGACTGGAAGCGGCTTTTCGACCCGAACTGGCTGCTGCTGCCGCCGGTCGTGCTGCTGTTCATCGCGCCCGTGCTCTATGCCTGTTTCCGCCAGTTCGGCGTCGACGGCGTGAAGTTCTTCCTGTGGTCGCAAAATGTCGCGCGCCTGGCCGCGGAACACGCCGCTCCCCCGGAAACCGGCGACCCCCTGTTCTATTACCACTCGTTCCTGTGGATCTTCCTGCCCTGGTCGCTGCTCGCGCTGTGCTCGCTCGCATCGGGCGCGCGCCGTCTCACCAGCGACCGCTACTGGCCGCGCGCGCGGGGCGACGCCGTCACCCTGGGGACGATCATGGTGGTGTACATCATCCTCTCGCAGTCGCGCTTCAGACTGCTGCACTACCTCCACATCCTGCTGCCCTTCTTCGCCATCCAGCTGGCTGGCTGGCTGCCGGCGCGGCTCCGGCATCCGCTCTGCCGACGCTGGCTGTGGCGGGTACAACTCGCCGTTCTCGCCGTGCTGGCCATCGCCGCGTTCATGCTCAACGGCTGGATGTTTCCGCTCCGCGACGGGCTGACCGGCATCGGCGCGGCGGCCCTGCTCGCCTGCGGGGTGTGGGCCACGCCGCACTGGACGGGAAGCAGCCGTCTGGTGACGACCTCGGTCGGCGCCGCGGCGGCGCTCTGGCTGCTGCTCAACTTCAACGTCTATCCCCGGCTGCTCGAATACCAGGCCGGCACCGTGCTCGGCGAAACGGCGCAGACCCTGCGCATGCCTCCCGAGGGTCTTTACTTCCTCGACGGCGGCGGCCGGGCCGCGAGTTTCGATTTCACCACCCGGCGGCTCACCCCCACCCTCACGCTCGACGAACTCGCCAAACTCGGCGCGCCGGCAATGCTGTTCGTCTCCGCCGAAGGACGGGAGATGATCGAGGATCGGGGCCTCGCGGTCGATGTCCTCGCCTACAGCCCCGACTACCGCATCTCCAGACTCAAATGGCCGTTTCTCAACCCGAACACGCGGGTGCGGGAGCTTGGCGTCGCCTACCTGTTGCGGGTCAGGCCGCCGTCGGATGACGCGCCGGGGCGGTGAGGCCGCCGACGCGCCATCGCATCCGCGCGATTTTGCCTCGAGGCTTGCGGGAAAAGGGCTCTGCGGGAGAGAAAACCGCTACACGGACTCCCATGCGACGCCGATGACATCGAGCAGCCCCGCGTACTCGTCGCCAAACGACGTGGCGTCCAACGGCGGCGGCGCGCAGGCAGTCATCGCATCGACCAGCGCCTGTACATCAACACCGTCCAGCATGGCATCGCCAGCCTGGAACGTTTCAATCCGGTTGGCCGTCCCCGAATACCAGTTGCTGATCGTCACCTTATCCTGCGTGCCGGTGACGCTGACTTCGAGGTGGCTGCCGGCTTTCCTGAACCAGATCTGGTCGAAGTCGATGCCCTCCCCGAATTGCAGGCAGTCGCTGCCGCCGCTGTCGATCAGGGTGTCCTGGCCGTCTCCGCGCGCAAAGCGGTAGGTATCGTCGCCCGTGCCGCCTTCGAGTCGGTCGTTGCCCGCACCGCCCGCAAGAACGTCATTGCCGCCGTAACCGTACAACCTGTCATCGCCTTTACCTCCCATGAGCGTGTCGGCCCCGCTACCGGCAATCAGTGTGTCGTTACCCGCGCCACCGTACAGGGCATGCCCTTCGCCCACGGTGCGCAAGGTGTCATCGCCGTCCGTGCCAATGCCGCTTTGACGGTCTATCTCCGCCTTGT
>JAIRNL010000060.1 GCA_031258035.1 Azoarcus sp.
TTGGGCGCTGGGCAGCGTAAACGTTACCGCTGTCCCCGAACCCGAATCCTACGCCATGCTGCTGGCGGGGCTGGCTATCGTGGGTGCGGTGGCGCGCCGCCGCCGTGCTTTCACCCATGCCTGAGTCCTTCCGGATTTGACTGGACGAAGCCCCCTTCACGGGGGCTTCGTCTTTTGTGGCGTCTTCTCATTCACCTGGCCCGATTTCCTGCCATCGCCCCTCGCGGTAGCCCTCGATCGGGCGAAAGTTGACCTTGTACGCCATCTTGCGGTTTTCGGCGATCCAGTAACCGAGGTAAAGGTTGGGCAAGCGCAGCTGGCGGCAGGCTTCGATCTGCCAGAGTACGCCGTAAGTGCCAAGCGAGGCGTTCGGCAGGTCTGGATCGTAAAAGGTGTAGACGCTGGAAAGACCGTCTTCCAGCCGGTCGATGACGCTGACCATGCAAAGCGTTTTGCCTTCGCGGAATTCAACGAGGGAGGTTTCGACCGGGCTCTGCAACAGGAATTGGCTGAACTGTTCGCGGCTGTCGCCGTCCATGCCGCCACGCGGGTGGCGGTTGAGCAGATAACGCTGGTAGAGAAGGAAATGCTCCTCCAGGAAAACAGGCGCCCGCTCGTGGACGCTGAGACCGGCATGGCGCTGCATGGCGCGACGTTGGCTGCGGTTGGGGGCAAAGCGTTGTACGGGCAGGCGCACCGGTACGCAGGCGTGGCATTTGTCGCAGTGCGGTCGATAGACGAAAGTGCCGCTGCGGCGGAAACCGTGTTGCACGAGCACGCCATACGCGGCGGCAAGATCGATATCGCGGAAGGCTTCGGGCGCTTCTTTGTCGGGCGTCTCGACCATCCTGGTGAGCGCCACCTGCGAGCGCGCTGTGCGCTCGGGCAAATAGGAGCAGGTGTAAGGCGCCGTGGCGTAGAAGTGGATGGGCCTGAAATCGTCGTTATGGCGCATGGGAGCCTCTGGTTGAGGAGGCGTTCCAGGCGATGCTCTGTATCTGTTCGCCAAGCCAGCATTCGGGCGTCTCGTTCGTAGACGCCCAGCGTTCGAGCCCGGCGCAGAAATCGGTGCGGGAAATTTCGCGCGCGCCCAGCGATAAAAGGTGAGAAGTCGTCATCTGGCAATCAATCATGGCGAAGCCTTTTACTTCGAGCAGTCTGGCCAGATGGACGAGGGCGATCTTGGATGCGTTGGTTTCGAGCGAGAACATCGACTCGCCGAAAAAGACACGCCCGAGAGCCAGTCCATAGAGTCCGCCCGCCAGGCGTCCTTCACGCCAGCATTCGACACTGTGGGCATGCCCGAGTTCGTGCATTTTGCCGTAAGCGGCCTGCATCGCCGGAACGATCCATGTGCCGTCGCCGGACTTGCGCGGCGCGGCGCAGGCGGCGACCACGGCGGGGAAGGCGGTGTCGATGCGAACCTCGAAGCGCCGCTGCCGCAACACCCGGCGCAACGAACGGTGCAGGCGGATTTCGCGCGGGAAAAGAACGAGGCGTGGATCCGGACTCCACCAGAGGATGGGGTCGCCCTCGTTGAACCACGGAAAGATACCACGCCGGTAGGCGGCGAGCAGCCATTCGGGGGAAAGCTTGCCGCCCGCCGCGACCAGGCCGCTGGGGTCATCAAGGGCCGAACTGGCGGGGGGGAAATCGGCAGGGTCGTCGAGCCAGGGAATCGCGCGCGGAGCCATGCCTCGGGATTATATGCGATGTGCGATAGCAGGGGAGATTCACATACTAACGAGAAGGCGTTGGCTGTTGATGTGAAAAATTATCATTTGCAAAATGCTTCGACTGCGATTATCATTTAATGAAAACTATTCTCATCTCTGGAAACGACATGAATACTAACGCCACTGCTGTTGTTCCCGCGCCCGCCTCCACGGACGCATTGATCGTCGGGGCCGACCGCCTCGGCAACATCCCCGATGTTCTCCAGCAATTCGGCATTCGCATTGCAGCCCACGTTAGTGGCCGCGACAGCAGCCATCAGCGTCGTAGCGTGGCTTCGCTGCCGGCGGGGGTCGGGATCGTCATTTTGTTTACCGATTTTCTCGGGCATAACGTCATGCAGAGTTTTCGTGACGCAGCCAGCCGCGCGGGTGTGAGTTTCGTGTGCTGTCGCCGTTCGGTGTGCGCGTTGCAACAGGCGCTCGGCCGGCGCATGACTGTGGAAAAGTGCGACGCCTGCAAGGCTTGCACGGAAAAAACGTCAAGCCGCCGTCGGCGTTGAGTGGGACGTATCGGTATCGGTTGATCGCGCGGCGGCTGTCGGCGCCGCGCGGCATCAGTTCGGGAGCGTGCCAACCGGTTCGCCGGCGACGAGGCGGGAACTTTGCTTGCTGCTGGTTTCGTTGATCATGCGGCGGGCCGTGACGTAGCGCGTGCCCCAGAACCGCGAATACAGCTTGTCGATGCGCACGAACTTGCCCGTGGTGGGCGCGTGCAGGAACTTGCCGTTGCCCACGTAGATGCCGACGTGGGAGATGTTTCTGCCGATGGTATTGAAGAACACCAGATCGCCCGGCCTGAGTTCGCGCAGGCTGACGCGGTTGCCTTGTGTGGCCTGTTCGATCGCGGTGCGCGGCAGGTTGATCCCCGCGGCGTTGCGGAAAACCAACTGCACGAGGCCGCTGCAATCCATGCCGGTGATCGGGGAGACGCCGCCCCAGCGGTAGGGGACGCCGATGTACATCAGCCCTTCGCCAAGCAGCTTCTGCACGGTGGATGCGCCCGGTGCATGTCTTGCCGCCGTCGATATCCCGCTCAGGCCGGCCTTGGATGCGGAAGTGACCGCCGCAGCGTAGGTGGGTGTTACCACGGGAAGCAGGGAAGCGCCGACCGACGTCGTCTTTGCCGTGCTCAGCAAGGTGTTGGTGGCGGAGACGACGGCCACCGGGGTGTGGGTGGAAAGCTCGCCGGGCGTAAAAACGGGAATCGGGCTTCGGGCGGCGCGGGTGGCGGTCAGCGCCGCGATGACCGCAAGGCCAAATACCGGGCCGCTGCGCGCGGCGCGGGCAACTGCAATGGAGCCTCGGCTACTGCTCTCGGAACGCGCAGAGGCGGCCTGTGCCAGGCTGCCCAGAGTCTTGGACTCCGTGACATCCGCACTCGCGGGGCTACATAATAAAAGCCCTAAGAGAAGTGAAGTAACACGGTAATACACCGTTTCATTTTAACGTAACTTCACTCTGAATGAAACCTTATTGTGTAATTTTTCTGGGCGGCTTCGGATGTCCCGTGTTAGGAGAAATAAAGATCTGAAGCGGCCGAAGGTGCTGTATCTACAGGGGTTTTTGTAAAAATATATGACTATCGGTTTCCGGCGCCATAGTGACGGCGATTTCCATTTCGTGTTTGCCGCTGCCGAGGATGACGCCGCGCAGCGGCGAGACATCGGCGAAATCCCGTCCCCAGCCGAGGGTGACGTGTTCGGTGGCGGGCATTTTCGCGTTGGTGGGGTCGAAATCCACCCATCCTTGTCCGGGACAGAATACCGAGACCCAGGCATGGGTGGCGTCGGCGCCGATGAGGCGTTCCTTTCCGGCGGGCGGGTGGGTGAGGATGTAACCCGAGACGTAGCGCGCCGCGAGTCCGAGCGAACGCAGGCAGGACAGCATCAGATGGGCGAAATCCTGGCAGACGCCGCGACGGGACGCCAGCACTTCGGTGACGGGGGTTGAAATGTCGGTGGCTTCGGGGGCATAGATGAATTCGCGGTGGATGCGCTGCATCAGGCGTTCGACGCCGACGAGCAGCGGCATTGCCGCCGGGAAATCGGCATGCGCGTATTCGGCGAAATCGTGCTTGACCCGCACGTGGCGGGATTCGAACAGGCAGCCCGTCGCTTCCAGACCGGCGGCGTCGAGCACGTGCCCGGCGCGGTAGACGAGTCCGTCCCTGACCGCCTCCCAGGAGGGCGATGCGTCGAGCGCGCACGGCGTGGGGGGGGTGATTTCGACCAGGCTTTCGGCGCGGACGAAAAGCATGTCGTGCTCGCGCTCGAAATGGAGCGAACACACGGGATTGCCGAAACTGTCGGTGTATTGCTCGTTGCGGCGAGGCGCGGGATCGGTTTCCAGGTTGTGAGCGAGGCAGTGTTGCCTAGCCAGTTCGCGCGGGCGCAGCCGCACGAGCTGGCGCGATTCACCCACGGGTTGGCTGTAGCGGTAGCGCGTGTCGTGGCGGATCAGGTAGCGCAGGAGAGACGGCGTCATGCCACTTTTTGCAACAGCGTCGGGTTCGCGGTGTGGATGAAGTAGCGGCGATGCACTTCATCGGAGAGTGTCTGGGCGGCGGCGGCGGTATCGGCGAGCAGGGCGCGCAGGGCGGCGAGCGCCTGCCCGGGGTCGTCCTCCTCGAAGCGGCCGAGGTC
Organism: Azoarcus sp.; assembly: GCA_031258035.1. Classification (GTDB taxonomy): domain Bacteria; phylum Pseudomonadota; class Gammaproteobacteria; order Burkholderiales; family Rhodocyclaceae; genus WRNU01. The sequence continues at coordinate 4,379 of JAIRNL010000060.1, forward strand.
GAAATCCCCCAGCCGGCGAGCCAGCAGGTCGATTGTCTGCGAGGGGAAGGGGTGTCCCAGTTCGTGGGCGGCATGGCCGATATATTCGTATAACATGTCTACCTGGAAACGTATCGCGTGCGGGTTGGTGGGGTCGAACACGACCAGATGCAGTGCCGGCAGCAGTTCCGGCATGCGCCGGTAGCGCGCGCGATAGGTGACGATGGCGTCGGCGGCTTCCAGCAGCCATTCCAGCATTTGTTCGCGTTCGCCGGCCCCGGCGTGCGCCGGCACCGAGATCAGGCCAGCCAGCCCTTCCATGCGCTCGATGAGGCGGCCGAGAATGAGAAAGCGCCAGCCCGCATCGCGGGTCATGTCGTCGAGCGCGAAGCCGGCGAAAGTGATGCACGCCTGCATGATGTGGTCGATGGTCGATAATGCCTGGTCGATGCCGGTGATGGGCGCGGTGAGCAGTTGTTCGAGGGCGTGGAGCGCGTGCCAGTTGTCCGTGGACAGGCGTTCGCGCACCTGCCCGGCGGCGAGGGCGAGCGCGCGCAGGTTGAATGCCACCGAGCCGGGCTGGGTGGCGTCGGCCAGCGCGGCGGCGAGCTGGCGTTCGAGGCGGGTTTCTTCCGCCGCATCGTCGTCCGTCCCGGCGCGCGCCGGGTCATCCTCATCCCTTTCCCTGCGCGCATCGGGTCGATCATCGAGCACGCCCTGGCGGCGCAGCGCCGTGAGCAATCCCGCGAGTCCCTGTTCGGCGTCGTCCTCGCTGCTGGCGATGCGGCTTATCGCCGCGCGCAACAAGCGGGCGCCGAGTTCGACCCGCTCGGTGTAGCGCCCGAGCCAGAACAGGTTTTCTCCCACCCTGGAAGGAATGTCGGCGCCGTTGTTGACGAGGTCGTCGACGCCCAGGCGGCGCTTGAGGAGCGAAGCGCGCACCGGGTTGGGGGCGCGAATCCAGGTGTCCTTGGACAATCCGCCGCGCTGCATCGAGATGACTTCCATGCCGGTTCTCGGCGCCACGCGCCCGAGCGCGCCGGGCATGACGGTATAGTCGCCGTCGCCGCCGACACAGGAGAAAACGCGGATGCCTACCGAGCGCGGCAACAGGCGGCGGTGTCGCCACACCGGCGCCTGCGCGAGCCGCACCCACTCCTGCGCCACGTAGGCATGGGGTTGGGCGAGGATGCGTTCGATCATTTTGGCGCGGGACTCGCCATGCAGCAGGTGGCCGAACACCGCATTCATGCGCATGCCGGGGAAAGCCGGCTTGATGACCAGTTCGTCGAGATGCGCGAGGACGTATTCGAGCGCCGGTTTTTCGCCACACCACCAACTCGCCACCGAGGGCATCGCCAGCGGCTCGCCGAGCAGGCGCTGGCAGATTGCCGGCAGAAAGCCGAAAAACGCGCCCGATTCGAGCACGCCACTACCGATGGCGTTGGCCATCAACACCCGCCCGGCGCGGACGGCCCCGAGCAGTCCCGGAATACCGAGGGCGGAATCGGCGCGCAATTCGAGCGGATCGCAATAATCGTCGTCGAGCCGGCGCAGGATGGCATGTACCCGGCGCAGGCCGCGCAGCGTCTTGAGGAACACTGTGTTGTCGCGCACGGTGAGATCCTGCCCTTCGACCAGTGGAAAGCCGAGATAACGGGCAAGAAAAGCGTGCTCGAAATAGGTCTCGTTGTATGGCCCCGGCGTGAGCAGCACGGTGAGCGGCGTTTCATCTCCGCTGGTCGGGGCGCAACGGGCAAGACTTTCCTGCATCGAACGGAAATAATTAGCCAGCCGGTTGACGTGCAACTCGCGGAAAGCAACCGGAAAAGCGTTCGAGACGATGATGCGGTTCTGCAAGGCGTACCCGGCGCCGGACGGCCCTTGCGTGCGATCGGCGATGACCCACCAGTGCCCATTGGGCGCGCGGGCAAGATCGACGGCGTAGCTGAACAGCCAGATATTGCCCGGCGGATGCAGACCGCGCGCCGGCCAGCGGAAACCCGGCTGGCCGAAAACCAGCGCCGGCGGCAACAGTCCCTCGGCAAGCAGATGTTGCGGCCCGTAGAGATCGGCGAGGATGGCATTGAGCAGCCGCGCCCGCTGCGCCACCGCCGCGGACAGGCGGCGCCACTCGCTGTCGTCGATGATGAGCGGCAACATGTCGAGTTCCCACAGTCGCCGGCTGCCTTGCGGATCGCTATAAATGTTGTAGCTGACGCCGTCGGCCTCGATTGCGTCGCGCACGAGTTTCTCGCGCTGGAGAAGGGACTCCGCGGAGATGCTCTCCAGCCGCTCCGCGAATGCCAGCCAGTGGGCGCGCGCTTCGCCGCGGGCGACGAACATCTCATCGTAGCGGCTGGGACGGAAGGGATAATCGAGAAGAATACCGGCGGGCATGGGGCGAGGCGTCGATCCGCCTCCGGCGGCGTGGCGCGCTGTGCGTTGTGTCGGGAAACATCAATAGTGGCGCAAGTCTAGCGTGAAAGGGAACTCTGCCTGAGGCTGGACATCACGGGGGACGATTTTCCCCGGCGTGTGGCCGAAGCGGAAAAAGCGCGCGATGCGACGGCTTTCGGCTTCAAAGGCATT
>JAIRNL010000065.1 GCA_031258035.1 Azoarcus sp.
GCCGCGCGCGCGTACTGGGACACGCTCGACGAGGCGGGGCGGGCGTCTTTCCGGTTCCATCATGTGAGCACGGACGAAGTCTACGGTTCGCTGGGCGCGGAAGATGCGCCGTTCGCCGAGACCCACCCGTACCTGCCCAACAGCCCGTATGCCGCAAGCAAGGCGGCTTCCGACCATCTGGCGCGGGCGTGGCACCACACCTACGGCCTGCCGGTGCTGATCACCAATTGCTCGAACAACTACGGCCCTTTCCAGTTTCCGGAAAAACTGATTCCGCTCACGATCATCAATGCGTTGGCCGGAAAGCCGCTGCCGATATACGGCGACGGGCTGAATGTGCGCGACTGGCTCTACGTCGGCGACCATTGCCGCGCCATCCGCGGCGTGCTCGCGCGGGGTCGTCCCGGCGAAACCTACAACATCGGCGGGGGATGCGAGAGAACCAATCTCGACATCGCGCGCGCGGTCTGCGCGGTGCTCGACCAGCTTTGCCCCGATGCCGGCGGCAGCCACGAGCGCCTGATCACCTTCGTCCCCGACCGTCCCGGCCACGACCGCCGCTACGCGGTCGACGCCCGCAAGATCGGGCGGGAACTCGGCTGGCAGCCGGAAGAGCGTTTCGAAAATGCCTTGCGCAAGACTGTGCAGTGGTATCTGGCCAATCCGAAATGGATTGCCAATGTGCAGAGCGGTGCTTATCGCGCCTGGATAGACCAACAATATGGAGGCGCGGGAGAATGAAAATCCTGCTGTTGGGAAAAAACGGCCAGATCGGCTGGGAACTGCTGCGCTCGCTCGCGCCGCTGGGGGAGGTCGTGGCACTGGATCGCGGCGGCGGTAACGGTCTCGTCGGCGATCTGGCCGATGCCGCCGGCCTGCGCGCCACGGTGGCGGCGGTCGCGCCCGATGTGATCGTCAATGCCGCCGCCTACACCGCCGTCGACCGCGCCGAAAGCGAGCCGGAACTCGTGCATCGCATCAATGCCGACGGGCCGGGCGCGCTTGCCGCCGAAGCCGCGGCGCGCGGCATCTGGCTCGTGCATTACTCGACCGATTACGTCTTCGACGGCAGCGGCAGCCGCCCATGGCGCGAGGACGATCCAACCGGCCCGCTGTCGGTTTATGGCAAGAGCAAACTCGCGGGCGAGGAGGCGATCCAAGCCAGCGGCTGCCCTCATCTGATTCTGCGGACTTCCTGGGTGTACACGGCGAGGGGCGCTGACAATTTCGCCTACACCATCCTGAATCTGGCCAGGGAGCGCGAAAAATTGACGGTCATTGCCGACCAGATCGGCGCGCCGACCCGGGCCGGCCTGATCGCCGACGTGACCGCCCATCTCGTGCGCGACGTGATGCGCGGGGTCGGCGGTTCGTCCGGCCTCTACCATCTCGTTGCCGCGGGGGAGACGAGTTGGCACAACTACGCCCGTTTCATCGTCGACGAAGCCCGTCGGCGCGGGATGGCGCTCAAAGCCAGGGAGATCCTGCCGATTCCGTCCTCGGCATGGCGCTCGTCGGTCGCCGTGCGGCCCTTGAATTCCCGCCTGGATACCACGCGCCTGCAACGCGATTTCGGTATCCATCTTCCCGACTGGCAATGCGGCGTGAGGCGGCTGCTCGATGAGATCCCGCTGCTGGCGACGATTGGAGAGGCCATCCACCATGAACGAACATAAGCGTAAAGGCATCATCCTCGCGGGCGGCTCCGGTACCCGCCTGCATCCGGCCACGCTCGCCGTCTCCAAGCAGCTTCTGCCGCTCTATGACAAGCCGATGGTCTATTACCCATTGTCGACATTGATGCTCGCCGGCATCCGCGACATTCTCGTGATCTCCACGCGGCAGGATACGCCGCGCTTCGGGCAACTGCTCGGCGATGGCGGGCAATGGGGGCTGAACCTCTCCTATGCGGTGCAGGCGAGCCCGGACGGGCTGGCGCAGGCTTTCCTCATCGGCGAGCGTTTCATTGCCGGCGGACTTTCGGCGTTGGTGCTGGGCGATAACCTGTTTTACGGGCATGAACTGGCCAACGACCTCGAAGCGGCCTCCGCGCGCGCCTCGGGCGCGACGGTGTTCGCCTATCCGGTCAATGACCCCGAGCGTTACGGCGTGGTCGAATTCGACGCCAACGGCCGCGCCATCCGGCTGGAAGAAAAACCGCTCCGACCCAGGAGCCGCTACGCGGTGACAGGGCTTTATTTCTATGACGAAAGGGTGGTCGATGTCGCCCGGGGACTCAGGCCCAGCGCCAGGGGGGAGCTGGAGATCACCGACGTCAACTCGCAATATCTGGATTGGGGGGCGCTCAACGTGCAGGTGATGGGGCGCGGTCATGCCTGGCTCGACACGGGCACCCACGAAAGCCTGCTCGAAGCGGGGCTGTTCATCCACACCATCGAAAAGCGGCAGGGCCTCAAGGTCGCCTGCCCCGAGGAAATCGCCTGGCGCGCTGGCTGGATCGACGATGAGGCGCTCGCGCGCCTGGCTGCGCCGCTGGCTAAAAACGGCTATGGCCGTTACCTGCAACGCTTGCTTGAAGACAAGGTATTCTGATGCGCCTCGAAACGATTCCGACCGGATTGCCCGGCGTATTGATTCTCGAACCCCAGGTGTTTGGCGATGCGCGGGGCTTTTTCTTTGAAAGCCATAACACCCTGGCTTTTCGTGAGGCGACCGGCTTCGAGCCCGTTTTCGTGCAGGACAACCATTCACGCTCGGCGCGCGGTGTGTTGCGCGGGGTGCACTACCAGATCAAACAGCCGCAAGGCAAGCTGGTCAGGGTCGTGCGGGGACGGGTGTTCGATGTCGCGGTGGATCTGCGCCGCAGTTCGCCGCATTTCGGGCGCTGGGCCGGGGTCGAACTGGGCGAGGACGCGCCGCAGCGCATGCTCTGGATTCCGCCCGGTTTTGGTCATGCTTTCGTGGTTTTGAGCGAAAGCGCCGATTTTTTGTACAAAGCCACCGACTATTACGCGCCGGAGCATGAACGCAGCATCCTCTGGAGCGATCCCGAAATCGGTATCGAGTGGCCGCTGCGGGATCTGGGCGAGCCGCTTTTGTCGGCAAAAGACCGGGCGGGGGCGCTGCTGAAGGATGCCGAGGTGTATGCCTGAAATCTTCAGGCGCGGGCAGGACGAAAACGGAAAAACAACGGAAAAACGAATGGCGACGACGATCAGGGCGGTAATTCTCTCCGGCGGTTCGGGCACGCGGCTGTGGCCGGCTTCGCGCGAAGCCTATCCAAAGCAGCTTTTGCCGCTGACCGGCGAGCTTTCGCTTTTGCAGGAAACGGTGGCGAGGCTCGATGGCTTCGGCGGCGCCTTCGATCCCCGTCCGCTGGTGGTGAGCAACGAGGAATACCGCTTCCTGACGGCCGAGCAACTGCGCCAGGGCGGCGCGCGGGACGCGGGCATCGTGCTTGAACCGGTGGGACGCAATACCGCGCCGGCGCTGACGCTGGCGGCGCTGGAAGCCAGCCTGGACGGGAACGATCCCATTTTGCTGGCGATGCCGGCGGATCACGTGATCGCCGATCGCGCCGCTTTCCAGCAGGCGATCGCCGAGGGCGCGCGCCAGGCCGAAAACGGCGCGCTGGTGTGTTTCGGCATCGTGCCCGAGCGCGCCGAAACCGGATATGGCTATCTCCGCGCCGGCGGGGCGATTGCCGGCAGCGTGGCGCGCGAACTGGCTGAGTTCGTCGAAAAACCCGACATCGACACCGCCGCGCGCTACCTCGCCAGCGGGGCGTATTTCTGGAACAGCGGCATCTTCATGTTCCGCGCCTCGGTGTGGCTGGCCGCGCTGGCGCACTTCCGTCCCGACATCGACGCGGCCTGCCGCGCCGCCCACGCCGGGCGGACGAAAGATACCGATTTCGTGCGCGTCGAGCGCGCCGCGTTCGAGGCGTGCCCGTCCGATTCCATCGACTACGCGGTCATGGAAAAACTGCGCGCCGCGCCGCAGCTGGGGCCGGGCGTGGTGGTGCCGCTTTCCGCCGGCTGGTCGGACGTGGGGGCGTGGGATGCGTTGTGGGCGGTCTCGAAACGCGACGGCGACGGCAACGCGGCGCACGGCGACGTGCTCCTGCACGACAGCCACGATACGCTCGTCTATGCCAGCCATCGCCTGGTGGCGGCGGTCGGCTGTCAGGACATGGTGGTGGTGGAAACCGCCGATGCCGTCCTGGTGGCGCCCAAGAGCCATACCCAGGATGTCAAGAAAGTGGTCGAACGCCTCAAGGCCGAAGGACGCAGCCACAGCCGCCATCACCGCAAGGTATTCCGGCCCTGGGGCTGGTACGACTCCCTCGACAGCGGCGACCGTTTCCAGGTCAAGCGCATCGTGGTCAAGCCGGGCGCGAGCCTGTCCCTGCAAATGCACCACCACCGCGCCGAACACTGGATCGTGGTGCGGGGGACGGCGGAAGTGCGCCGTGGCGACGAAGTCTTCCTGCTCGGCGAAAACGAATCGACCTTTATCCCACTGGGAACCACGCACCGGCTCTTCAACCCCGGACGCCTGCCGCTGGAGATCATCGAAGTGCAGTCCGGCAGCTATCTGGGCGAAGACGACATCGTCCGTTTCGAGGACAAGTACGGGCGGTTTTAGGGAAACCCAGATTAAATCTTATTTTGCCGAACCAGATCTTGACTGTCATTGCGGCACGAACTGTAAAACAAATCCACGTCATTCCGCGCGAAGTCGCGGAATGACAGTCAGGGGCGCTTCGCGCCCTTTGCATGCAATGACAATCCTGAAGCAGGTTATGCCTGGAATAAACCAGGGGTTTCCTCGGCGCGTTTTCCCGTTTGTTCCCTGGATGGTCAGCCGGGCACGCCCAGGATCACGTGGCTTGCCTTGAAAAGCACGGAAGCCGGCGCGCCTGGCTTCAATCCCAGTTCCAGCACGGCTTCGTTGGTGACGACGGCATAGGCGAGAGCGCCGCCCGCGAGCTTGACCGCGACTTCGCTGTTGACCTCGCCTTTTTTCACCGATTCCACCGTGCCCGGCAGGTGGTTGCGCGCGGAAAAGCGGATTTTCTCGTGGCCTGCCAGCAGCAATACCCAGGAGGCTTTCACGAACGCGGTGGCTGCCATCCCGGGAACGAGCCCCAGATTGTCGACGCTTTCATGGGTGACGATGGCGACGATCCTGTCGCCGCCGGCAAGCGTCAGTTCCACCTGGGCATTGACCGGGCCGGTTTCCACTTTGTCGATGGTGCCGGGAAAACGGTTGCGGGCGCTGATGTTCGACATGTGTTTCTCCCCGTGCGGCAGGCGGGACATTCCGTCCGCCCGGACGCGGGCATCCTGGGATGAACTTCGCGGCAAGTCAACCGTGATGCCGTCGCCCGGATGCCGGAAACGCGCGCAAGAAAATGCGGAGATCGTCCACCGGTCTCCGACGTTATACATGCGATAACATTGCCCCGCTCGCAACAAGGATTACATTGCGCCATTGTCGGCCCGATCGCCGGCGTTCGTTTTCACCTGAAAGGAGCAACGCCATGCAAGAATCCTGGAATCCGTTCAAGGCCCTTACCGTAACCGCAACCCTGGCCCTGTCTTTCGGCATCGTGTCCGGGGCGCGGGCCGGAGAAGTCTCCGTTGCCGTCGCGGCCAATTTCACCGCGCCCATGCAGGAAATCGCCGTCGCATTCGAGAAGGATACCGGGCACAAGGCCGTGCCTTCGTTCGGCTCGACCGGCCAGCTTTATACGCAGATCAAGAACGGCGCGCCGTTCGAGATTTTCCTCGCCGCCGATGACACGACGCCCGCCAAGCTCGAACAGGAAGGCGGCACGGTCGCCGGCAGCCGCTTTACCTATGCTATCGGCACGCTCGTGCTGTGGAGCGCCAGGGAAGGGTTCGTGGATGACAAGGGCGAAGTGTTGAAAAAGGGCGCGTTCGCGCACCTTTCCATTGCCGATCCGGCAAAGGCGCCCTACGGCGCGGCGGCAGTCGAAACGCTCAAGAAGCTGGGTCTCCACGATGCGCTCGCGGCCAAATTCGTGACGGGGAACAACATCGCGCAGGCGCAGCAGTTCGTTTCCACCGGCAATGCGGAACTGGGCTTCGTCGCGCTTTCGCAGGTCTACAAGGAAGGCAGGCTCACGAGCGGTTCCGGCTGGATCGTGCCGGCGAACCTCTACGAACCGATCCTCCAGGACGCCGTGCTGCTGGCCAAGGGCAAGGACAGCGCCGCCGCCGCCGCGCTGCTGAAATACCTGCGGGAGCCGAAGGCCGCCGCCATCATCAAGTCCTATGGGTATGCGCTGAAATAACACGGACGGGCGGGAATCGCGGGGCCGCCGCCCGGCGAAAAGCCCGCCTCGCGCCACACGCCTCCAGAGAGCCGACTCGACATGGACGCTTCCAGCCTGGCCGCCATCTGGCTCACCTGCAAGCTGGCCGCGCTCGTCACGGCGCTGCTGCTCCTGATCGGCACGCCGATCGCCTGGTGGCTGACCCATACCCGTTCGCGCCTGAAGGGGCCGGTCGGCGCGGTGGTCGCCCTGCCGCTGGTGCTGCCGCCCACGGTGCTGGGGTTTTACCTGCTGCTTTGCTTCGGCCCGCAAGGTTTCATCGGCGGGGCGATGGATGCCGTGGGGCTGCAACGGCTCCCCTTTACCTTTGCCGGTCTGGTGGTGGCCTCCATCCTGTATTCGCTGCCCTTCGTGGTGCAGCCCATCCAGAATGCCTTCGAGGCCATCGGCAGGCGTCCGCTGGAAGTGGCGGCGAGTTTGCGGGCCACGCCGCTGGATGCGTTCTTCAGCGTCGCGGTGCCGCTTGCCCGGCCCGGCTTCGTGACCGCCGCCATCCTGGGTTTCGCGCACACGGTGGGCGAATTCGGCGTCGTGCTCATGATGGGCGGCAACATCCCCGGCAAGACGCAGGTGCTGTCGGTGAAAATCTACGATTACGTGGAAAACGGCGACTACGCGCAGGCGCATTGGCTGGCTGGCGGCATGGTGTTCTTCAGCTTCATCGTGCTGCTGCTGCTCTACGGTGGCCGCGGGCGGGGGGCGTGGAGCCGGTGATGGAAGCGCGTTTTCGTGTCGCCTACCCCGGCTTCACGCTGGATGTCGACCTGGATCTGCCGGAAAAGGGCGTCACCGCGCTGTTTGGCCCCTCCGGCTCCGGCAAGACCACGGTACTGCGCTGCGTCGCCGGGCTGGAACGCGCGCCGGGCGGTTTCCTGGCTGTCGCGGGCAAGGTCTGGCAGGACGATGCGAACGGTATCTTCCTGCCCACCCATGAGCGGCCGCTGGGGCTGGTTTTCCAGGAAGCGAGCCTTTTTCCGCATCTTTCCGTGCGCGGGAATCTCGAATACGGCATGAAACGGGCGGGAAATGCCAGGGGGGAAGGGTTCGACACCATGCTCGATCTCCTGGGCATCCGCGCGCTGCTGGCGCGCGATCCCGGGCGCCTCTCCGGCGGCGAGCGGCAGCGGGTCGCCATCGCGCGCGCGCTGCTTACCCGCCCCCGGCTGCTGCTGCTGGACGAGCCTCTCGCCGCGCTGGACATGAAGAAAAAGCAGGAAATCCTGCCGTACCTGGAAGCCCTGCGCGCGGAGCTGGACATTCCCGTGCTTTACGTCAGTCACGCGCCCGACGAAGTGGCGCGGCTTGCCGACCATCTGGTGCTCATCGAGAACGGGCGCGTCGCCGCGAGCGGCGCGCTCATGGAAACCCTGGCCCGGCTCGACCTCGGGGCCGCCTTGACCGATGACGCCGGCGTGGTGCTGGAGACGACGGTTGCCGCGCACGAGGCGGACGACCTTGCCCGGCTGGAATTCCCCGGTGGCAGGCTTTACGTGTCCGGGCACCTCAGGCCCCCCGGCAGCCGCCTGCGCTGTCGCATCCGCGCGAGCGACGTCAGTCTCGCGCTGGGCGCGCACAGTGACACGAGCATCCTGAACCTCCTGCCCGCCACCGTCGTTGCCGTCGCCGGGGCCGAAACGCCCGGGCATAGCCTCGTGCAATTGCAACTCGCGGACGGTGGCCCGTTGCTGCTGGCTCGCATCACCGAACGTTCCCGGCGCGCGCTCGCCATCGCGCCGGGGATGGCGGTGGTCGCGCAGGTGAAATCGGTGGCGTTGCTGTGATCGCTTCCGACGGCGCGGCGAGCGCGATACCTCGCCGGGTCAGTCGTCGTCCCGGTTCTCGAAGTCCCGCCGGGCCGCGGCGAGGTCTTGCGGGGTATCGAGATCGGTGAAGCTTTGCAAGGTCGGGTCGAGTTCGCGCAGGCGGCGTTCGTCGACGTAGTCAACATCGAGTGCAGCCAGGGTCGTGCGCAGGGCGTGCCTGCCCGCGCCGGTCAGGGTGGCCTGGAGCGCGGGCAGCGCGCTTGCGGCGTAGAACGCCGACAGGGACTGTGGGTGTCCGGCGACGACGGGCACGACGGCCTGGTGGCCGCCGCGTTGCGCCGCCAGATAGGCGATGACCTCTGGACGCAGGTAGGGCATGTCGGCGGCCACGGCGAAAACCCAGGGCGTGCCCGCCTCCCGCAGCCCGGCGCACAGCCCGGCGAGCGGCCCCGCCGATGGGATTTCGTCGCGGACTTGTGGCGCGTCGATGTCGGCGCGGGGCTGGCGGACGCTGACCAGCACCGCGGGAAACAACGTGCGCATCAGGGCGAGCGTGCGTTGCAGCAGGCTTTGCCCGCCGAGCGGCAGGGCGGTCTTGTCGCGCCCCATCCGGCGGGAGTCGCCGCCGGCGAGGATCAGCGCCGTGCAGTCGTCGATCATGTCCGGCACAGCAGGAAATCAGCCAGCGCCGCCGTGTCGTCGAGGGCGAAATGCGGCA
>JAIRNL010000185.1 GCA_031258035.1 Azoarcus sp.
CCCCCCCCCCCTGAAATTACTGTGGGTAATGATCGGCATCGCGTTTACATTTCCTGTGGTCGCGCAGGAGGGGACTGAGGCACCAACGTCCCCGCCTCCCACCAAGGATCAATACTCCCAGCCCATGACCGGGCAAGAGGAAAACGTATTGCCCGAGGTGCGTGTTCTGGGCACCGCCGAAGAGGCCCTCAAGCAGCAAACCGGCGTGTCCGTCATCACCGCCGAAGATTTGGCAGATCGGCCGCCAGCCAACGACTTGTCCGAGATTCTGGTGACGCAGCCAGGCGTCAGTCTCTCCGGAGCCAGTTCGGTCGGCGCTTACGGCAACCAGCGCGAGATCGACCTGCGCGGCATGGGCGCCGAGAACACCATGATCCTGATAGATGGCAAACCCGTGCAGTCGCGCCAGGGCGCCATCACGCGGCGCACGGGCGACCGCGACACGGGCGGTGATACCAACTGGGTGCCTGTCGACCAGATCGAACGTATCGAGGTCATCCGTGGTCCGGCCGCGGCGCGCTACGGCTCGGGTTCTTCTGGTGGGGTGATCAACATCATCACCAAAAAGCCCACGGACAAGTTCGCCGGCTCGGTCACGACTTATCTGAGCAAACCGGAAGACTCTCTGGAAGGCATCGGCACCCGGCGGCTGGGCTTCAGCCTCTCCGGCCCCGTCATCGAGAACCTTTCCTTCCGGTTGCACGGCAGCGCCGCCAACACTTACGGCGACAAGCCCAGTATCAATGGCGTGAATGATGACGGCTCGCCCAACTGGGTCGCCGGCCGCGAGGGTCGCCGCAACCGTAACATCAACGGTCTGTTGCGCTGGGACCTGACACCTGACCAGGTGCTCGAATTCGAGCTTGGGTACAGCCGTCAAGGCAACATGTATGCCGGGGACACGTCCAATACGACACCCTCGGGCGAAAGTGGAAACATCATGGGCAATTGGGCCAACAAGGGGGCCGAAACGCGCTACGTCTATCGCCAGACGGCTGCCGTCACGCATCGCGGAAAATGGGGCAAGTTGGGTAACTCGCGCATCGTCTTCCAGTACGAGAACACGGATACGACCAATTGCCGCCAGGGTTCGAGCGGGATGGGCGAGGGCAATTGCAGTACGCCGGGCGGCAAACAGCAATCGAAGATGCAGAACTACTTTATCAATGGCGAGTTGAATACGCCGTTCCAACTTGGCGGACTGGATAACGTGCTGACCGTCGGCGTTGAATTCCGCCGTCAGCAACTGGACGACAACAATGCATTGCTGGGCGTCACGTCCTCGGACGAGTTTGTCAGGATGGAGAGCAACACCAGCGCCTTCTTTGTGGAAGACAACATTGCCGTCACCGACGCATTCACCCTGACACCGGGGGTTCGTTTCGACCATCACAGCCAATTCGGGAACAACTGGAGCCCCAGCATCAACGCGCTCTATGAGCTGGGCGGAGGTTTTACCCTCAAGGGCGGCATTGCCCGCACGTTCAAGGCGCCCGTCCCATACCAGACATCACCGTACTACGCATCGGGCCTTGGCGGCGCATGCCCGTATAACGGCCTTGGCCTTCCCGCCGGATCATACGATTGCACGGTCAGGGGCAATCCGAACCTGAAGCCGGAAATCAGCGTCAACAAAGAAATCGGGATCGCCTGGAACAACGAACACGGCTGGGAAGGCAGCTTTGCCTACTTCCAGAATGACTACAAGAACCGCATCGTCGCCGAGGCTTTGTCGGACGTGACCGATTTGAACAACCCGATCGACTTTGAATGGAGGAATTCGGGCAAAGTCCTCGTCAAAGGCTATGAAGGCAGCCTGAGCATCCCCCTGTTTGGGCCGAACGGAAAAACGCTCAAGTTCACCAACAATCTCACCTGGATGCTCAAGAACCATAACAAGGAGACCCACCAGCCGATCTCCATCATCCCGCATTACACGCTCAACAGCACGTTGCAATGGCGTCCTGCCGATAATTTCTCGATGCTGTTGACGAGTACGCTCTATGGTCGCCGCAAGCCGCGCACGGTGAGCTATCACGGCTACCGGATGGAGGGCGACGCGGTTCGTGAACGCGCCCCCTACGCGATTTTCGGCCTCAGCGCCACCTATGAATTCGACAAGAATCATCGCTTCGGCCTGGGCGTCACCAACCTGTTCGACCGCCAGATCAAGCGCGCCGAGCGCCTGGCTGCAGGCAACACGGCAAGCGGGAACATGGCGGACCGGGTCATCACCACTGGCGCGGGCGCCCTGACTTACAACGAACCGGGCCGCGCTTACTACATCACCTACACGGCTTCGTTCTGATGGCCTGAGCTGACTTCGGGCGGGCAGTCAATTTATCCGGAAAGCTGCAACCCTTCCCTGTCCAACGCGAAAAATGGGACGGGTTGCAGTCTTTTTACATTGAAATGCCAGCCCCGATGACGTTTCCGCTTTTTCCTATCGGCACCATGATCGACAGTTCCCATCGCGGCAGTGCCTACATTGCCGACATCGCCTATCCGGCCCACTTTTTCAGGGAGACGATGCCGGTCTGGATCACTTCCGTCCTCACGGCGCTTGGCCGGAAAATCCCCGATCCGACCCGACCCTACACATGGCTGGAACTGGGATGCGGAACGGGCCTTGGCGCAACCATCGCCGCCGCCGCCAACCCACTGGGGCACTTCATCGGTATCGACCTGAACGCGGACGCCATCACGCAGGCCGGACGGACAGCCCAGGACGCTGGTATCGTCAACCTGGATTTTCACCGCCTCAGCTTTGCCGAGGCGCTCCCTGATCCTGCCGTTCAGGCGCTTGCCTGCGACTTCATCGTCATCCACGGGGTCTACTCCTGGATCAGCCAGGACGAGCGGGCCACCTTGCAACGCCTCGTCGCGCAAAGGCTCAAACCTGGCGGCGTGCTTTGCATCGCCTATCTCAGCCACCCCGGCTCCGCCTCATTCGCCTGTGCGCGCAAGCTGATGCGCCATATCGCGCAGACCCAGGCAGGCTCCAGTGCCGACAAAGCGCGCGCGGGCATGATGTTCCTGCAACGCATGGCGCAGGCAGGCGCCGGCTTTTTTCAGGATCATCCAAATGTGCTGCCCGCCGAGCCGCTCATGGATGCCGGGCAGGCCGCCCTGTTCGCACACGAGTACCTGAACGATTTCCGCGATGTGCTACACGTTGCCGATGTCATGAGAGATTTCGCCGCGGCGGATTGCGAATACGCCGGCAGCGCCGCGCCGTATGAAAATATCGACACAGCATCGTTACCGGGCGGCACGCTCGCATTGCTGGAAGAACTGCGACGCGCCGGCGCGGACGTCGCTGTGCTCGAAACCTTCAAGGATCTGGCTCGCAGCCAGACCCAGCGTTGCGACCTCTATCAGCGCCGCCAGCCAGGCGGCAACCTGCTATCAGCCTGCGACCACCAGGCGGCAATGCTGGCTCAACGCGCCTGTCTGCTGCCCGAAGCCCCGACGCAGTCCATCGGAAACCGGGGCACACTGACACTGCGCAGCCGCATCGGCCCCGTGCGACTTCCCATGGAACGCGTCGCGCCTGTACTGAAGGCATTGCGCGACGGCCCGCGCCGCGTCGCCGAATTGGCGGCGCTGCCAGCTTATGCGCAGGAACCGGGTTTCCTGAACCCGTTGTTGCAATTACTGCTCTGGGCCGGGTGGCTGCAATTCCTGCGCCCCGACTACACCAACGCAGACAGATCCCATGACACGGTGCGACGCCTCAATGCCGTATTGGCCCACCAACCCGCGCCCTTCAACGGCGCCATCCTTGCCGCAGCCGCCATTGGCTCCGCAGTGCCGGTGAGCGATCGGCAAACAGCCGATCTCCACGACTTCCCGTGGCTTGCCGCCGGAATGTGATCATTGCGCACGCGTCAGTCATATGCCAAGATGGCGTCTTTTATTTGCGGAAACGATCACCAACGCAAAAACGGGATGCCCCATGACATTCCGTTTCCAGGCGCTCGGACGACAGATCCGGACTGACGGACTCTTCGTCATTCTTTTCATCGCACCGGACAATCCTGTCCGTAACCTCTCGCCGTGCGATGTATTCCGCCGCAACAGAAACCGATACAAAACCGATACAAAACGATACGCCCCCGTCCTGCATCTCTTCTATGCTTCGATCCAGATCGCCCGGCCCCTCCAATGCTTCGGCCCGGATCGTTCTTCGTGCGATATTTTTTCTTTCCTCCGTGAAACCCGAAATGGATACTTCCAGCAAACAAACCCGCCGCCGGTGGTCGCGCCGCGCGGTCATCGTTCTCGGCACCACCGCGCTGGCTGCCTGCGGCCTGCTGGCTGGCTCGCGCTTCCTCCCCGGTAGCGGCAATCCGGCCGCCACATACCAATTCACCGCCGTCGAACGCGGCGATATCGAGGATGTCGTCACCGCCACCGGCACGCTGCAACCGCGCGATTACGTGGATGTCGGCGCGCAGGTTTCGGGACAACTCCAGAAAATCCACGTCAAGGTCGGCTCCGAAGTCCAGGCGGGCGATCTGCTCGCCGAAATCGACCCCACCGTCTATCTCTCCAAGGTCGATGCTTCCCGCGCGCAGTTGCGCAACCAGAGGGCGCAGCTCAAAGAGCGCGAAGCGCAACTCGCGCTGGCTCAAATCCAGTACCGCCGCCAGCAGGCGCTGATGGCCGAAGACGCCACCACGACCGAGAGCCTGCAAACCGCCGAAGCGGCGCTGAAATCAGCCGAAGCCTCGCTCGAAGCCCTGCGCGCCCAGATCGAGCAGACCGAGTCCTCCCTGCGTGGCGACACGGCCAACCTGCAATATGCGCGCGTCCTCTCGCCGATGAGCGGCACCGTGGTGTCGATCACCGCCCGCCAGGGCCAGACGCTCAATACCAACCAGCAGGCGCCGACCATCCTGCGCGTCGCCGACCTGACGACGATGACCGTGCAGACACAGGTTTCGGAAGCCGACATCAGCCGCCTGCATCCGGGCATGGAAGTCTATTTCACGACGCTCGGCAACCAGAACAAACGCTGGTACGGCACGCTCGGCCAGATCGAACCCACGCCGAGCACGACCAACAATGTGGTGCTCTATAACGCGCTCTTCGATGTGCCCAATCCCGATGGCCGCCTGATGACCAACATGACGGCGCAGGTATTTTTCATCGTCGCGCAGGCAAAGAACGTGCTCCAGATTCCCATGGGCGCCTTGCAGCAGTCCCCCCGCCCGCCCAGGGGCGCGGGCCGCAGCGGCGGAGAACGGGCGGACGGCGCGCAGCGCCCGCCGCGCCGCCCCCGCAGCGAAGGCGAAACCGCCCCGCCCCGGAACGAGGGCGGCACCGCCTCCGCGCCGCGCACGCGCCGCGCCATGGTCAAGGTGCTCGGCGCCAGCGGCAAACTCGATGAACGCGCAATCGAAATCGGCGTGACCAACCGCATCCACGCGCAAGTCCTCAGCGGCCTCGAAGAAGGCGAAAAAGTCGCCTCCGGCCTCATCAGCAGCAACGCCGCGCCACAAACCGCCGCCAACAACAACATGCGCCGTTCCGGCCTGCCCCCGCGCTTATGACCCCCCCCGCCTCCGCCCCCCGTCCGCTGATCGAACTCTCCGGCGTCACCCGCAGCTTCGTCAACGGCGAAATCCAGACCAAGGTACTGAACGGCATCGACCTTGCCATCTACCCCGGCGAATTCGTCGCCATCGTCGGCGCTTCGGGGTCAGGCAAATCGACGCTGATGAATATCCTCGGCTGCCTCGACCGCCCAAGTTCCGGCACTTACCGCTTCATGGGCCAGGACGTGGCCGGGTTCGACCGCGATGAACTCGCCCGTATGCGCCGCGAAACCTTCGGCTTCGTGTTCCAGAGCTACAACCTGCTCGGCGGCTCCACCGCGCGCGAAAACGTCGAAGTGCCGGCGGTCTATTCCGGCATGCCACCCGCCGAGCGCCACGAACGCGCCGAAAAACTGCTCACGACCCTCGGGCTGGGCGACCGCGGCCACCATCGCCCCAACCAGCTCTCTGGCGGGCAGCAACAGCGGGTATCGGTCGCGCGGGCGCTGATGAACGGCGGGCGCGTCATCCTCGCCGACGAGCCGACCGGCGCGCTCGACAGCAAAAGCGGCGAGGATGTCATGAAGCTCCTCACCCAGCTCTCCGCCGAAGGCCACACCATCATCCTCATCACCCACTCGCACGAAGTCGCCCGGCTGGCGCACCGGATCATCGAAATCCGCGACGGCCACATCCTCTCCGATCCCGGCCCGCAACGGCCCGAGAGCACCGAGCCGGATTTCGCCCCCCATGTCGACCGCAGCTCATCGGTCACAGACATCATCGAAGCCACCCGCACGGCGTTGCGGGCGCTCAGGGCCAACCTGTTCCGTTCGGCGCTCACCCTGCTGGGGATCGTCATCGGTGTCGCCTCGGTCATCGCCATGCTCGCCATTGGCGACGGCGCCAAGCAGAAAGTCGTCGACCAGATCAGCGCCATGGGCACCAACCTCCTCATGGTGCGCCCCGGCGCGCCCAACCAGCGCGGACGGGACACCACCGCCACCCTGGTCATCGAGGATGTGCAGGCCATCGCCGAACTCGACAACGTCCTGGCTGCCGTGCCAGAGCAAAGCGCCACCGTCACCCTGCGCGCCGGCAACACCGACCACCGCACCAGCATCAACGCCACATCGTGGGACTACATCGTCGCGCGCAACTGGAAAGTGGCAAGCGGCACCTTTTTCAGCGCCGAGGACGAAGCCAGCTACGCCGCCGTGGCCGTGATCGGGCAGACGGTGGCCAAGGCCCTCTTTCCAGGAGCCGATCCGGTCGGGCAGTTCGTGCTGGTCAACAACGTCCCCTTTCATGTCATCGGCACCATGACCGCGAAGGGGGCCACCGGCTTCGGACAGGACCAGGATGACATGGTGCTCATCCCCTACACGACCGGCAGCATGCGCATCACGGGGCAACGCTTCCTGCGCAACGTCACCGTTGCCGTCGCCGACGTAGACCGCATCAACGAGACCCAGGGCGCGGTACACAATCTGCTGCTGATGCGGCACGGCCTCGAAGACTTCCAGATCAACAACATGGCCGCCTTCATCGACACCGTCTCGGAGGCGCAGAACACCCTGACCATCCTGCTCGGCGCGGTGGCGGCGATCTCGCTGCTCGTGGGCGGCATCGGCGTCATGAACATCATGCTGGTCTCCGTGACCGAGCGCACCCGCGAAATCGGCGTTCGCATGGCGACCGGCGCGCGGATGAAGAACATCCTGCAACAATTTCTCATCGAGGCGCTGGTCGTCTCCGCCCTCGGCGGTCTCATCGGCATCGTTTTCGGACTGACGACCGCCGCGCTCATACAGGCTTTCGGCACGCCCATCAAGTATTCGCTGCTGCCCGTCATACTCGCTTTCGGATGCGCGTTCATCACCGGCCTGATGTTCGGCTACCTGCCGGCGCGCAAGGCCGCCCGGCTCGATCCGGTCGTCGCGCTCGCCACGGAGTGAAAAATGCCCC
>JAIRNL010000194.1 GCA_031258035.1 Azoarcus sp.
GGCTACGACGAGCTGCTCTGGGTTTGCGATGTCAACGTGGTGCGGGGCGAAAATTCCTTCGTGCGCGCGCAGTGGGCGGCGCGGCCGCTGGTGTGGCATATCTACCCGCAGGAGGACGATGTCCACCATGCCAAGCTCGAAGCCTTTCTCGCCCTGTATTGCGCCGCGCTGGAACCGGCCGCCGCCGCCGCGCTCACGGCGTTCTGGCGGGCCTGGAACGGGCGCGGCGACCCGGCGGCGGCATGGCCGGCCTTTGCGCGCGTCCTGCCCGAACTCGAACGCCACGCCCGGGACTGGTGCACGAGTTTGTGCGCGCGGCCGGACATTACGAGCGCGTTGTGGCGTTTCTGTCGACGCATCCTCGGAAAAACTGGATAAAATCCCGCCTCTTTATTTTTCGATGAGTGGGGCGGTTCGCCCCTCGGGATGATTTCAGTATGAAAACCGCACAAGAACTGCGTTCCGGCAACGTCATCATGGTGGGCAACGATCCGCTGGTCGTGCAGAAGGCCGAATACAACAAATCGGGCCGCAATGCCGCCGTGGTGAAGATGAAACTCAAGAATCTGCTCACCGGCACGCCGACCGAGTCGGTGTACAAGGCCGATGACAAGTTTGAAATCGTCGTGCTCGATCGCAAGGAAGTCGCCTACTCGTATTTTTCCGATCCGATGTATGTGTTCATGGACGCCGAATATAACCAGTACGAGGTCGAAGCCGAGAACATGACCGATGCCCTCAAGTATCTCGAGGACGGTCTCGCCTGCGAAGTGGTGTTCTACAACGGCAAGGCGATTTCGGTGGAGTTGCCCAACAGCGTGGTGCGCGAGGTCATCTACACCGAGCCGGCGGTCAAGGGCGACACTTCCGGCAAGGTCATGAAGCCGGCGCGCATCGGCACGGGGTTCGAGTTGCAGGTGCCGGCCTTCGTCGAGATCGGCGACAGGATAGAGATCGACACCCGCACCGACGAATACCGCAACCGCGTGAAATAAACCTTCGCGCCGTGTCGTTGCATCACGCCATGGGCGTTTCCGCCCGCGTCCGCACATCCGTCGCGGCGGGCCAGAGGTTGATCATGACGTTGCCTGGCAGCACGGCGCGGGCGCGGCCCTGGTGTTTGGCTTCGTACATGCGCTGGTCAGCCAACTCGACCAGCGCGTGCCAGTTCCTGGTCTTGTCGGCCCTGGTTTCGGCGATGCCGACCGAAGCGGTCAGGGGCTGGCCGTCGGGGCGGTTGCCAAGGCCGGTCGCAACCAGGCGGTCGGTGAGCGCCGTCAGTTGATGGGCGGACATGTCCGGGAGAATGACGAGGAATTCCTCTCCTCCCCAGCGCACCAGGGTGTCGCTGTGGCGAAGCAGGCCACGCAGGCGTTCGGTTGCCTGTTGCAGGATGTGATCGCCGGTGTCGTGGCCGAAGGTGTCGTTGATGTGCTTGAAATGGTCGATGTCGAAAAAGGCGACGGACAACGGTTTCCGCGACGCCGCCGACAAATGGAACAGCAGCCTGAGGGTTTCCATGCCGGAACGGCGTGAGGCCGTGCCGGTCAGGGGGTCGGTCATCGCCCGCTGTACCATCGTTTCCACGCAGTGCAACTGACTCATGCCGGAGAAGATGGAAACGCCCAGTACCATCACCATGGCCCACAGGACGATGAAGTCTTCGGTCAGCGATATATGTTGCACATGGTCGGCGAAGATGCCGAAAACGGTAACGGCGAGCGTCGGCAGCGACAGCAGGACGATTTCGAGCGCGGTCAGGGGAAAGATCGCCAGGCCGGCGAGCACGACGACCGGCATGAAAACGTAGAACTGGGTCATGACCTCCTGGACGCTGCCATCGGCGCTGAAACTGAGCAGCATGAGCGTGGCGAGGTAGAAGGCGGAAGGCACCGTCATCATCCCCAGCAACATCAGGATGGCCTGGGTGTAGGGCCGTGTGGCCGAGAGCGTGCGCGGCCAGGCCAGGGCGACGAATATCAGCCCCGCGCCGAAACGCAACAGCGTCAGCCACAACGACAGCGGCGGATCGAAGCTCAGCAGGTCGACGATCGACCACAGGGGCACGACCAGGGCGAAAAAAGCCGAAATCAGCTGGATACGGACAATGATGAGCGACGCCGTATAGTGACGTATGTCCGTTTTCTGTCTGGAGGGGACGATCAGCCGCCGGATTTGCGCGGAAGAGATGTGCAGGTTGGAAGTGATGTGCCGGAGCAACCGGCTCTGGTGAAATTCCATATTCCTACCGCTGGCGCGCGGGGGCTCGTTTGTGTCCGGATCTGGCTGTTACCAATGGTAGGGGAAAGCACAAGCGCGTCGTGCAGGGATTTTTCACGGCCCAAGGTGTTTTTGTATTTTCCATCGGGATCGTGCAATGATGGCCGGCCACCATCGGCTCCCTGCCTTCGCCATCATGTCCGACAGTAACGACGCCATCCGTATCCGCGGCGCGCGCCAGAACAATCTGCGCAACCTGTCGCTGGATTTGCCTCTCAACCGCCTGTTGGTGGTCACTGGCGTTTCCGGCTCCGGCAAGTCCTCGCTCGTTTTCGAGACGCTCTACGCCGAAGGCCAGCGTCGCTATGTCGAGACTTTCTCGCCTTACGCGCGCCAGTTTCTCGAACGCATGGACAAGCCGCGCGTCGACCGCATCGAGGGCGTGCCGCCGGCGATCGCCATCGAGCAGGCGAACCAGGTGCGCACCTCGCGTTCGACCGTGGGCACGATGACCGAGCTGGCCGACCATTTCAAGCTGCTCTACGCCCGCGCCGCCCGCCTGCACTGCCGCCGTTGCGGCCGGCCGGTGCGACGCGACACGCCGGCGGACATTGCCGCCGATCTCGCCCGGCGCGCGCGGGCGGCGGGCGATCCGCGTCTGACGGTGTGCTTCCCGCTCGTGGTGCCGGGGAACTTCACCAACGAGGAAATTACCGCGTTTCTGGCTGCCCAGGGCTACACCCGCATCCATTCGCGCCGGGAAGGCGACGACGGCGACACGCTCCAGGTGGTGCAGGATCGCTTCCGCATGGCGGGCGCCGATCCGGGCCGCGTCGCCGAGGCGCTGGAAACCGCCCTGCAACGCGGTCATGGGCGTCTTACCGTATTCGCCGACGGCGGGAAAGGCGAGGAGGCATGGCCCTGGTCTGGCGGCCTGCACTGCGCCGCCTGCGACATCGCCTACAACGATCCGACGCCGGCGCTGTTCTCGTTCAACTCCGCGCTCGGCGCCTGCGAAACCTGCCGTGGCTTCGGGCGGGTGATCGGGGTGGATTTCAGCCTCGCGGTACCCGATGAGAGCAAGACGCTTGCCGAAGGCGCCGTCCGGCCATGGCAGACGCAGAGCTTCCGCGAGTGCCAGGACGACCTCGAACGCATGGCGACCAAATACGGCGTCGCCCTCGACGTGCCGTTTCGTGAACTGCCGCCCGAACACCGGCGCTGGGTGCTCGAAGGCGACGAAAAGTGGAAAAGCTGGCAATCGTCGTGGCCGCGCCACTGGTACGGCGTGCGCCATTTTTTCGACTGGTTGGAGAGCAAGGCTTACAAGATGCACATCCGGGTACTGCTGTCGCGCTACCGCAGCTACACCGAATGCCCGACTTGCCACGGCGCGCGGCTCAAGCCGGATGCCTTGCTGTGGCGGCTGCCGTTCTCTGGAGAAACCGAAAAAGGGCTGGCTATCCACGAACTGATGGCGCTGCCGGTGGCAAGGGCGCGCGACCTGCTCGCCGGGCTGAAACTGCCCGGTCTGTCTGACGAAGCCGGGACGCTCATCCTCGGCGAAATCCGCGCCCGTCTCGATTACCTCGTCGATGTCGGCCTCGGCTATCTGACGCTCGACCGTCAGTCGCGCACCCTCTCCGGCGGCGAAGTGCAGCGGATCAACCTCACCACCGCGCTTGGCGCCTCCCTGGTCAATACGCTGTTCGTGCTCGACGAGCCCTCGGTCGGTCTCCATCCGCGCGACATCGGTCGCATTCTCGGCGTGATGACACGGTTGCGCGATGCCGGAAACACCCTGGTCGTCGTCGAACACGATCCGCAGGTCATGCTTGCCGCCGACGAACTGCTCGAAATCGGTCCCGGCGCGGGCGAGCGCGGCGGCGAACTGGTGGCGCGCGGCACGCCGGCGGAAATCGCCGCCAATCCGCGCTCGATCACCGGGCCATGGCTGGCTGGCGCGAAGCGCGTCGACGACGCGCGCCAGCCACGCCCGGTCGATGCCCATGCGCCAAGGCTCACCGTGACCGGCGCGCGCCGACACAACCTGCGCGGTCTCACGGTGGCGTTCCCCCTGCGGCGGCTTGTCTGCCTGACCGGCGTATCCGGCTCCGGCAAATCGACGCTGATCGAAGAAGTGCTTCATCCGGCGCTGGCGCGCCACTTCAGCCAGGGCGCGGAGCACGCGGGCGGCGGCATGTGCGAACGGCTCGATGGCGCGGAAGCGCTTGCGGGCGTGGTGATGGTCGATCAGGCGCCGATCGGCAAAAGCTCGCGCTCCAATCCGGTGAGCCATGTCGGCGCCTGGGACGCCATCCGCCAGCTTTTCGCCGCCCTGCCGCAAGCCAAACAACGCGGCTACAGCCCCGGCACCTTCAGCTTCAACGCCGGTCATGGCCGTTGCCCGACCTGTTCCGGCTCGGGTTTCGAGCACGTCGAAATGCAGTTCCTCTCCGATGTCTGGTTGCGCTGTCCGGATTGCGAGGGCCGCCGCTACCGTCCGGAAGTGCTCGAACTGCGCTGGCGCGACAAATCGGTGGCCGATGTCCTGGACATGACAGTGAGCGAGGCGCTGCGATTCTTCGCCGACGAACCCAAGGTACTGGCGGCGCTGTCGCCGCTCTCCGACGTCGGACTCGATTACCTGCGGCTCGGGCAACCGGTGCCGACCCTCTCCGGCGGCGAGGCGCAGCGGCTCAAACTCGCCGGGCATCTCGCCGGGGCCGGTGGAAAAGCTGTGGACAAGGCAGGGGGCAAGCGTGGGGAAAAAGCTGTGGATGAAGCGGCGGGAGGCGCCCCCGGCCTGCTTTTCCTGTTCGACGAGCCCACCACCGGGCTGCATTTCGAGGATGTCGCGGTGTTGCTGCGGGCGTTCGAGCGCCTGCTCGCCGCCGGGCATTCGCTGATCGTCATCGAACACAACCTCGATCTCATCGCCGCCGCCGACTGGATCGTCGACCTCGGCCCCGAAGGGGGCGACAGTGGCGGCGAACTGCTCGCCGAAGGCGCGCCCGCGCTGCTCGCCGCGCATCCGCTCTCCCATACCGGCGCGGCCCTGCGCGAACACGCCGCCGCGTTCGCGCGCAACAAAAACCGGCAGCGTTCCCGCCGGGTCGCCGAACCGCGCGCCGGCTACCGCGTCGCGCGCCCCCCGACCATCGACATCTTCCACGCCCGCGAGCACAACCTGAAAAACATCAGCGTGACGATTCCGCGCCAGCGTTTCACCGTCGTCACCGGGCTGTCGGGTTCCGGCAAATCGACGCTGGCTTTCGACATCGTGTTCGGCGAAGGCCAGCGCCGCTATCTCGAATCGCTCAACGCCTACGCGCGCCAGTTCGTGCAACCGGCGCGCCGGCCCGACGTCGACAGCATCAATGGCATTCCGCCGACGGTGGCGATCGAACAGCGCACCAGCCGGGGCGGCTACAAAAGCACGGTCGCCACCCTCACCGAAATCCACCCCTTCCTGCGCCTGCTCTACGTCAAGCTCGGCACCCAGTATTGCCCGGACTGCCAGGAAGCGGTGACGCCGCAGCCTTTCGAGGCCATCGCCGCCCAGGTGATGCGCGACTTCCGCGACAAGCCGGTCGAAATACTCGCGCCGCTGGTGACGGCGCGCAAAGGGCTCTACAACGAACTCGCCAAATGGGCGCGGAGCAAGGGCCACGGGCAATTGCGGGTCGATGGCGGCTATCTGCCGACCGCGAAATGGCCCCGGCTCGACCGCTACCGGGAGCACGATATCGAACTGCCGCTCGGCACGGCGGTGGCGCGCCCGGAGAACGAAACCCTGTTGCGCGACCTCCTGCGCGCCGCGCTCGAACACGGCAAGGGCGTCCTGAAGGTGCTGGCGCCGGGCACGGCGGGCGCGAAGCCGGTGACGTTTTCCACCCTGCGCGCCTGCCCGTCCTGCGGCAAGAGCTTCCCCGCGCCCGATCCGAAACTCTTCTCCTACAACGCCCGCCATGGCTGGTGCCCGGCATGCTTCGGCACCGGCCTGAAGACGGTGCCCAGGGTCGAGGATCCCGACCAGCTCGATCTCGGCAACGTCGATGGCCTGATCCACCAGGACGAGACCTGCCCGGCCTGCGAGGGCGCGCGCCTCAATCCGGTGGCGCGCGCGGTGCGCTTCCGCGGACTGGGACTGCACGAACTGGCGACCCTGTCGGTCGAACGCGCCGCGGCGTTTTTCGATGAACTCGAACTCGACGAACGCGAGGCCGGCATCGCCCGCGACCTGGTCGGCGAAATCCGCGGTCGTCTCGATTTTCTCCGCCACGTGGGCCTTGGCTATCTCGCCCTCGACCGCGCCGCGCCCACCCTGTCGGGGGGAGAAGCGCAGCGCATCAGGCTTGCCGCGCAGCTCGGCTCCAACCTGCGCGGCGCCTGCTACGTGCTCGACGAACCCACCATCGGCCTGCATCCGCGCGACAACCGCTTGTTGCTCGAAACGCTCGAAGCCCTGCGCGACCGGGGCAATACGCTATTGGTCGTCGAACACGACGAGGAAACCATCCGCCGCGCCGACCACCTCATCGACCTTGGTCCCGGCGCGGGCGGGCGCGGCGGAGAAGTCGTGGCCGCCGGCACGCTCGCCGAGGTGATCGCCACGCCCGCCTCGGCCACCGGCGCCTGCCTGCGCGCGCCGTTGGCGCATCCGATGCGGCCGCGCCTCGCGGTAGACGATGCCCATCCGGCCCTGCGGGTGATGGGCGCGAATCTGCACAACCTCAAAGATATATCGCTGCGGGTGCCGCTCGCCCGCCTCACCGTGGTGAGCGGCGTTTCCGGCTCAGGCAAATCGACGCTGGCGCGCGACGTGATCCACGCCAACCTGCGGGCGCTTCTCGGCGACCCGGCGGCGGCGCGGGCGCGTCGGCGTGGCGAAGCCGTCCCCAGTACCGTGGTGAAAACCCCCGCCGGCTTCAAAGGCTGCCAGATGCTGACAGGCTGGCTGGAGATCGGGCGCGTGCTGGAAGTCGACCAGACCCCGATCGGCAAGACGCCGCGCTCCTGCCCGGCGACCTATGTCGGTTTCTGGGACGCGATCCGCAAACTGTTTGCCGAGACGTTCGACGCGCGCAGCCATGGCTGGAGCGCGTCGCGCTTTTCCTTCAACACCGGCGCGGGACGCTGCCCGGTATGCGAAGGCGCGGGCCAGATCACGGTGGAAATGAGCTTCCTGCCCGACGTGAAGACGCCGTGCGAAGCCTGCGGCGGCGCGCGCTTCAATCCCGAAACCCTGCTCGTGCAATGGCGTGGCAAATCGGTGGCGGACGTACTGGCGATGGAAGTGGACGAAGCGGTCGAATTCTTCGCCGCCCATCCGGCCATTTCTCATCCGCTCGAACTGCTGCGGGACGTCGGTCTTGGCTACCTGACCCTGGGCCAGCCCAGTCCGACGCTCTCCGGCGGCGAGGCGCAGCGGATCAAACTCGTCGCCGAACTCGCCCGCGTGCGCCCGCGTCCGGGCGAAGGCGACGACGGCCGGCCGCTGCCGCCGGGGCGTCATACCCTCTATGTGCTCGACGAGCCGACCGTGGGCCTGCACATGGCCGACGTGGAAAAGCTGATCCGCGTCCTGCATCGCCTGACCGGGGCCGGGCATACGGTACTGGTGATCGAACACGATCTCGACGTGATCGCCGAAGCGGACTGGTTGATCGACCTCGGGCCGGAAGGCGGCGGCGAAGGCGGACGCATCGTCGCGGAAGGCCCGCCGGAAGCGGTCATGGCCTGCAAGGCATCGCATACCGGAAAATATCTGCGGGAGTTCCTGGCGGGGCGGGCAGGAAATTAGCGCAAGCCCTCCAGTGCTTCCGGCCAAATGCCATTTGGCATCGAACGGTCAGGCACTGTGGCGCATGCCGCGCGGGCGGACTACAATCGGGGCCGCTGCCTGTCCCGGAATGGAGATGAACAAGCCTTCTTTCTTGTCGCCCCGAAATGATGCCGTCTTCAAGATGCTTTTTGGTGACGGTCGCGATATTGATCTCCTGACGGACTTCTTGCAGGCCGCGCTCGATCTGCCCGCGGAAGACTACGAG
>JAIRNL010000286.1 GCA_031258035.1 Azoarcus sp.
CCCCTTTGGCGACTCCGGCAAGGAAAGCGGCCTTCACCCGGGCGGCATCGTCCACGCCGGCGGGCACGCGATATGTGAGCAGTTCCACGAGGAAGGACTCTTCCCCCTCGAGCGGCGCCTTGAGCAGCGCGATGAGTTCGACAGTCTGCTGTTTCGACAGCGGCAGCGGCGGGATGCCAAGCGCGGCGCGTTCGGCGGCATGGGCACGGTAAGCTTCGAGCACGGTGGTTTCCTTCCAGTCGGGTGATGGTGACAGGGATTCTGGCGGAGGATCTCTCGCGCCAGATTTATATTATATGTCTTTTATAAGACACTGAACACTGTTCAAGACCAGAGGATTCTACCCCTCTGGCACCGGAGCGGGCTCATCGGGGAAAGTATCGAAACAGCCCCCGATTGCCACGCCACGACAGGCGGCGCGGCAGCCAGGGCGATGCGCGCCGCCCATATGCTTATCGCCACGCCCGGAATAACGAACGCGAAAATTATTGATTTGCCCGTTTGCGGCAACGTGGCATGGTACGGCCCGTCAGCGGCGCGCGGGCCGCGCCGCCCAAGCCCGGAAAACAGAAACGCATGAGCATACAGTCCATCAACGTCCGCAACCAGTTTCGCGGCAGGATAAAGGAGATCATCTCCGGCCCCGTGGTTTCCGAAATCGACGTCGAGACGCCACACGGCATCGTCACGTCGGTGGTGACGAGCCGCTCGGTGCGGGATCTGGGCCTGCAAGTCGGCACCGAGGTGATCGCGCTGGTCAAATCCACCGAAGTGGCGATCGCCAAGGTCTGAACGAAAACCCCATGCCGCGCGGCCCGACCGGGAACGCCACGGAGTACGAACCATGCGCGAAACGACGATTTCATGGCAACGCCTGAGAACCGGCATCCGACGCCGCCTTGGCGGGCGCGGCGTCTTGCCGTGGCTGGTGCCGGTACTGATCCTCTCGGTCTGGCAGCTCACGGTGCAGGCCGGATGGTTATCGACCCGCATCCTGCCCGCGCCATGGGCGGTCGTCTCCGCCGGCTGGGGTTTGCTGCTCTCCGGCGAATTGCTGGAACACCTCGGGGCAAGCACCGCGCGCGCCGCGAGCGGCTTCACGATCGGCGGCAGCATCGGCTTTTTCTTCGGTCTCATCAACGGCAGCCACAGGCTGGCTGAAAACCTGTTCGACACCACGTTGCAAATGGTGCGCAACGTGCCGCACCTGGCTTTGATCCCGCTGGTCATCCTGTGGTTTGGCATCGGCGAGGAAGGCAAGCTCTTCCTGGTGGCGCTCGGCGTGTTCTTCCCGATCTACCTCAACACTTTCCACGGCATCCGCTCGGTGCCGCCCGATCTGATCGAGATGGGACGTTCCTACGGGCTCAGGGGATGGTCGCTCTTCCGGCAGGTCGTCCTGCCCGGCGCGCTGCCCAACATCCTGGTGGGCGTGCGCTACGCGCTCGGTTTCACCTGGCTGACACTGATCGTCGCCGAGACGATTTCCGCCACCAGCGGCATCGGTTACATGGCGATGAACGCGCGCGAATTCCTCCAGACCGATATCGTGGTGCTGGCTATCTTGCTGTACGCGGCGCTCGGCAAGGCCGCCGACATGGTTGCGCGCGCGCTGGAACGGCGCTGGCTGCGCTGGAACAAAAGCTTTCTGGCTGCCTGAGAAGGAACGACGACGATGAGCATCCACGACAAGGGACTGGACGTCCGGCTCGATGCCGTGCAGCGGCGTTTCGGCGAGCGCATCGTCATCGACGGCCTGACGACGCGCTTCGCCGCCGGGGAATTCGTCGCCATCGTCGGGCGCAGCGGCTGCGGCAAAAGTACGCTGCTGCGCCTGCTCGCGGGGCTCGACGCCGCGCAGGACGGACAGATCGAAGCCGATGGGCAGCCGCTCGGGGAGACGATCGGCGACGTTCGCATCATGTATCAGGATGCCCGCTTGCTGCCGTGGCGCAGCGTGGTGAACAACGTCGCCCTCGGGCTGGCGGGCAGGCGCGACACCGTTCGCCCCCTGGCTCTGGAAGCACTCTCGCAGGTCGGATTGGCTGACCGCGCCGACGAATGGCCGGAAAATTTGTCGGGCGGCCAGCGCCAGCGGGTCGCCCTGGCGCGCGCGCTTGTACACCGGCCCCGCCTGCTCTTGCTCGACGAGCCCCTGGGCGCGCTCGACGCCCTCACCCGCATCGAAATGCACCGCTTGATCGAGCGCATCTGGCTCGAACACCGTTTCACCGCGGTACTGGTGACGCACGATGTCGGCGAGGCGGTCGCGCTGGCTGACCGCGTCCTGCTCATCGAGGACGGGCGGATCGCGCTCGACCAGGCGGTCGGGCTGGCTCGACCCCGCGCGCGGGGTGACGCCGCCTTCGCCCGGCTGGAAGGCCAGGTGCTCGACCGCCTGCTCACGGTGCGCTCGCTCGAACATCGCAACCAGATACGGGGCCGGGTCAGCGCGATCCGCGCGGACGACGTGCTGGCTGAGGTCGAAGTGGAAGTCACCGACCGCGAAGGCCGGCGCGACAGGGTGGTCTCCACCCTCACTGTGCGCAATCTGCGCGAACACGCGCTGGAAGTGGGAAGCGAAGTGCTGGCTGTGTTCAAGTCCAACGAAGTCGCGCTGGCGCCTGTCGATGGGGCCGCGCCGGCATCGGCGGAAAAGCGCGCGGTGGCCTGAGCCGCTGTTCTTCGCGCGCCCCCGCGAGCGCGGGTGTTAATCTGGGCAATCTCCGTGCCGCGCACGCTTCCCATGCCCTCCGAATTCGACCTCATCCGCCGCCATTTCACCCGCCCGGCCGCGCACACCGATCTGGCTGTCGGCGACGACGCGGCGCTCGTCAGCGTCGCGTCGGGCATGCAGCTGGCTGTGACGACCGACGCGCTCGTGGCCGGCACGCATTTCTTTCCCGACGCCGCGCCGCGCGATCTGGGCTGGAAGGCGCTGGCGGTCAACCTCTCCGATCTGGCCGCGATGGCCGCCGCGCCACGCTGGGCGACGCTCGCCCTGACTTTGCCCGGCGTCGACGAAAGTTGGGTCGCGGCATTTGCCGACGGGTTCTTCGAGTGCGCCGCGCGGCATGACGTAGACATCGTCGGCGGCGACACCACGCGCGGGCCACTCGCCATCGCCGTGACGCTGTTCGGCGAAATTCCGGCGGGCGCGGCCATCACCCGCGCGGGAGGACAACCAGGAGACGATCTGTGGATTTCCGGCCAGCCGGGACTGGCCGCGCTGGGGCTGGCTCACCTGCAACAGCGGCTCCGCCTCGCCGACGCCACCCGCGCCCTCGCCGCCCTGCACCGTCCGAAGCCGCGCCTCGAACTGGGGCTGGCTCTGCGCGGCGTGGCGCATGCGATGCTCGATGTCTCCGACGGCCTCGTCGGCGACATCGGCCACTTGTGCGAACGCTCCGGCCTCGGCGCGCTGCTCGATACGACGGCCTTGCCTCTGGCTGCGCTGCGCGAAACGGGCGCGGACGAAGCCGCCGCCCGCCGCTGCCTGCTCGCGGGCGGTGACGACTACGAACTGCTTTTCGCCGCCCCGCCCCCGGCGCGCGACGATATCGCCGCGCTCGCCCGCCGCCTCGATCTGCCGCTCACCCGCATCGGCCACCTCACCGCCCCCGCGGAGCCAATGGTGCTGCTGCGCGAAGCCGACGGCAGCCTGCGCGCCCCCGAATCGTCCGGCTACGACCATTTCGCCGCAGGCTGACACCGGGGCGGCAGTCTTCCGGACATTTGCGAGCCGCCCTGCCCTCACCTGGCTTTGGGTCGAACGTAAAGCATTTTCGCGCTCGATCCCTGGATCGGCCTTTCTTCCCATTCAAACAGATCGGCGTTGCCCTTCACGAGGTCGCTGAGTTTCTTGAAACCATACAGCCGCGAATCGAAATCCGGTTGCAGCTTGGCCAGATAGCTCCCCAAACTGCCCAGGTGTGTCCAACCCGTATCGTCGCTGGCTTCCTCCAGCGCCTCCAGGACGAACTTGCGGGGAAATTCCGGGCGCTGCGCCACCAGGGGGGCCGGTGCCGAAGGGGCGGCGGCGGCGCTGGCCGCATTCTTCGCCCCTGCCTGGGACGCCTTCGATTTCGATAATCGCAGAAATTCCGTAAACACAAACCTGTGACACGCATTCCGGAACGCTTCCGGCGTTTTCTGTTCTCCAAATCCGATGACCCTCAGCCCTTCTTCACGAATCCGCAGCGCCAGCCCCGTGAAATCGCTGTCGCTCGACACCAGGCAGAAACCGTCGAACCTGCGCGTATAAAGCAAGTCCATGGCGTCGATGATCAGCATGCTGTCGGTTGCGTTCTTGCCCGTGGTATAGGCGAACTGTTGAACCGGCTTGATGGCGTGATAGTTCAGCACTTTCTTCCACTGCCCGCTCGCGGTCGAAGTGAAGTCGCCATAAATCCTTCTCACCGTCGCTTCGCCAAAGCGGGCGATTTCCGCGAAAAGCCCATCGCTCACCGCCGCCGGGGCATTGTCCGCATCAATCAGTACAGCCAGACGGGCCGTCGGCTCCGCGGTTTCGGTGTCCGTTACGAGTCGTGTCTTGTCCATCGCGCTTGTCCTCGCTTTCAATTCCGCAAACTCTGCATCAGGCCATAACCCAGCCAGGTCATCGAAATCGAGCCGGCGACGTGAAATGCCAGATGCGCCCCCATCCACCCCCATGCGCCGCGTTGCGCAAGGTGGAACGCCTCGGCTGAAAACGTCGAGAACGTGGTCAGCCCGCCGAGCAGCCCGGTGGTAAGCGCCAGCCGCCAAAGCGGGGAAATCCCCGGATTCGCCTGCAACACGGCCAACACCGCGCCCATCAGGAAGCCGCCTCCCAGATTGGCGGCCAGCGTCCCCAGCGGCAGCGCGAAGCCCAGGGGATTGAGCCATTCGCCCAAGACCCAGCGCAACCATGCGCCACAGGCCGCCCCCAGGCCGATTGCCGCAAATATCGCCGCGCTCACCCCGGAACCCGGCGCGCGCCATCCGGGGCTTCACGCGCCGGGGAGGTCGCGGGCCCCTGTCCGCCCCTGCGCGCCTCGGGCGGCAGGGGAGAGGAATAACTGATGCGCGTCGGATAGGCGATCTGGGCGCCATGGCGGTCGATGATGTCGGCGATCTTCAACAGCACGTCCTGCTTGATTTCGTGGAACGCGATCCAGGCGGTGGTGCGGGTAAAGGTATAAACCATGATATCGAGAGAATATTCGTTGAACTGGAGGAAGTTCACGATCAGGGTCTTGTCCTGGTCGATTTCGGGATGCGCGCGCAGCATGGCGCGGATATCCTCGACGATGCCCGCGACTTCGCCGATGTCGTCGTAGCGCACGCCGATGGTCTCGTTGATGCGACGATTGCTCATCCGCGACGGATTCTCGACCGTGATGGTGGTAAACACCGCATTGGGCACATAGAGCGGCCGTTGGTCGAAAGTGCGGATGCGGGTCAACCGCCAGCCGATATCCTCGACCGTGCCTTCGATCTGTTTGTCGGGCGAGCGTATCCAGTCGCCGACGGCGAATGGGCGGTCGAAATAGATCATCAGGCTGCCGAAAAAATTGGCGAGCAGATCCTTGGCCGCGAAACCGATGGCGATCCCGCCGATCCCGCCGAACGCCAGCACGCCCTGGATCGAGAATCCCAGGCTCTGCAAAGCCACCAGGAAAGTCGTGATCAGCACCGCGATGCGCAGGAGCTGGGCGAAAGCATCGACAGTGGTATGGTCGACCTCCACGCCGCGCGCGATCTGCCGCCCGACGAACACTTCTTTCGCGCTGCCGATGAAGCGCACCAGGAACCAGCCCAGGCAGGCGATCACCCCAACGATGCGCGCGGGCTGGATGAAGGCGAGAATGGCGGCTTCCGTCCGCGCCTGCACCAGTTGGCCCGCGAACGAGATGCCGATCACCCAGGCCAGCGTCAGCAGGGGCGGGCGGGCGGCCGCCACCAGGGAGAGTTCCAGCGGCGTGTCCGCCTTGCCAGCCGTTTTGCCAAAGTGCAGCAGCACCCGACGCGCCACGAAATTGAAGACCACGATCGCCAGCACGATGAGCATGATGTGCAGCCCAAGCGCCGTGACGCCATCTCCGCCGGTCAATGCAGCCAGCCAGGTTTTCAGTTGTTCCATGAGTCCGTCCCGTCAGACAAATTCCTGCGCGCATTCTACCGCCATGCGCGGGACTCTCTCCCCGCATGGCGGCGCAACGAACCATTCGCCGCCGGGCGCGCCGTCCGGATGATCGCGCATCAGTACGGCATGCGGCATGCACAGCCGGATGTGCAGTATGCCTTGGTTCGGTCATACCCCGCGCAGTAGACTCAATGACGGCGCTCACGCTCACCCAGGAGGCGGCCTCACAATGGATATCGCCGACCACAAAGCCTTACTGCGCGGAATTACCATTCCCCCCTGCCCCGCCATCCTCGGGCAATTGATGGCCGAGTTGAAGAACTCGCTCGTCAACACGAAGAAAGTCGCCAGACTCATCAGCCAGGATGTCGGCATCGCCGCCATCGTCATCCGCTCGGCCAATTCACCGCTGATCGGCGGCGGTCATCGCATCGCCTCGATCGCGGACGCCATCAA
>JAIRNL010000042.1 GCA_031258035.1 Azoarcus sp.
TACCCCCGGAATAGCCTTTCAAGGCTGTTCCGGGCGTTTTCCCAAAGCATCTCCCCCCCTACGCCATCTTGCGTATTCCTCCCCTCCCGGCGCTTGCCTACATTGTCACGCAAGCGCAGATGCGCCCTTTCGCCGTCAACTCGGGAGACTCTCATGCAATCGCGTCGCAACTTCATCAAGGCTTGTGTCCTTTCCGCTTCCATCGCCGCCATTGGCGCGCCGTTTGGCGCGCATGCCGCCGACACGATCAAGGTGGGCGTCCTGCATTCGCTTTCCGGGACGATGGCGATCTCCGAGACCGCGCTCAAGAACGTGGCGCTCATGACCATCGAGGAAATCAACGCCAGCGGCGGCGTGCTCGGCAAGAAACTTGAGCCGGTGGTGGTCGACCCCGCCTCCGACTGGCCGCTCTTCGCCGAAAAGGCGCGCCAGCTCATCAGCCAGGACAAGGTGGCGGTGGTGTTCGGGTGCTGGACGTCGGTGTCGCGCAAATCGGTCAACCCGGTGTTCAAGGAATTGAACGGTCTCCTCTTCTACCCGGTGCAATACGAGGGCGAGGAACTGGAAAAGAACGTCTTCTACACCGGCGCGGCGCCCAACCAGCAGGCCATCCCCGCCGTGGAATACCTGATGGGCGAGGAAGGCGGCGGCGCGAAACGCTTCGTGCTGCTCGGCACCGACTACGTCTATCCGCGCACGACCAACAAGATCCTGCGCGCCTTCCTGAAGAGCAAGGGCGTGGCCGAGGCCGACATCATGGAGACCTACACGCCGTTCGGCCACAGCGACTACCAGACCATCATCGCCGACATCAGGAAGTTCGCCTCGGCGGGCAAGAAGACGGCGGTGATTTCGACCATCAATGGCGACTCCAACGTGCCGTTCTACAAGGAACTGGGCAATGCCGGGCTGAAGGCGACCGACGTGCCGGTGGTGGCCTTCTCGGTCGGCGAGGAAGAACTGCGCGGCGTCGATACCCGGCCGCTGGTCGGGCATCTGGCTTCGTGGAATTACTTCATGTCGATCAA
Source organism: Azoarcus sp. (assembly GCA_031258035.1). Taxonomy (GTDB): domain Bacteria; phylum Pseudomonadota; class Gammaproteobacteria; order Burkholderiales; family Rhodocyclaceae; genus WRNU01. Next base: position 1,029 of record JAIRNL010000042.1, read on the forward strand.
GAACCCGCAAAACGACGCCTTCATCGGCAAGTACAGGGCGTGGGCGAAGAAAAACGGCGTGCCCAATGCCGAGGCCGTCGTCACCAACGACCCGATGGAAGCCACCTACGTCGGCATCCACATGTGGAAGCAGGCGGTCGAGAAAGCCAGGGCCACCGATACCGACAAAGTCATCGCGGCGCTCTCGGGGCAGACGTTCAAGTCGCCCTCGGGTTTTACCCTGACCATGGACAAGACCAATCACCATCTGCACAAGCCGGTGTTCATCGGCGAAGTGCGGGCCGACGGCCAGTTCGACGTGGTATGGAAAACCAGATCGCCGATCCGCGCCCAGCCATGGAGCCCGTTCATCGCCGGCAACGAGGGCAAACAGGGGCTCTGATCTTCTCGCCTTCTCGCGCCGTCCCCGCGCGCCGGCGGGGGGACGGGCCGATCTTCCCGGCTTCGTGGGCATGGATCATGAAATTCGCACCGCACTTCGTCCTGCGCCTGGTTTCGACAACCCTGGCTTGGCTGGCTCTTTCCGCGCACGCCGCGACGGGTTCCGATGCGCTGGCGGGTTTCGCCGGCGATTTTTCCAGCCGCATCGCGGCGATCGAGGCGCTCGGCGCCGCTGGCGACGAGGATGCCCGCCGCGTGCTCGATGCGCTCGAAGCCGGCAATCTCGGCGTGGCCGGGGAACGGACGGTGGTCATCGTCGAAAACGGCGCGGTGCGCGACGCCGCCAGCGGCGAGACGCTGGCTGGCGTCTCCGCCGCCGCGGTCGAAACGATCACGATCAACAACCGCGCGCGCCGCGCCCTGGCCAATGCCCGCGCCGCGCTTGCGCTGACATCTGGCTCGCCCGCGGGGCGCCTGGAAGCAGCCAGCACCCTGGGCGAGTCGGCTTCGCCCGCCCTCTTGCCGCTGTTCGAGCGCGCGCTTGCCCAGGAGAAGGACGAAGCGGTGCGCGCCGCGCTCGTGCTTGCGGCGGCGCGGGTGAAATTGTCCGATACCGATCCCGCCGTGCGCCAGCAGGCGGCGCGGGATCTGGGCGCCGCCTCCGATGCCGCCGTGCGCAATCTCCTCGCGGGCCTGCTGGCGAAAACCGGCGAAGGCGCGGCGGCGGTCTGGGCGGAGCCGGACGCCGGCGTGCGCGAGGCCGCCGCCGGATCGCTGCGCGCCATCGACCGCCGCATCGAATTCGCCCAGGCGATGGGGACGATGTTCGCCGGCCTGTCGCTCGGCTCCATCCTGCTCCTGGCCGCGCTCGGGCTGGCGATCACCTACGGCGTGATGGGCGTCATCAACATGGCGCACGGCGAGCTGCTGATGGTCGGCGCCTACGCCACCTTCGTCGTACAGGGGATTTTCCGAAACCATTTCCCCGCCTGGATCGACGCTTACGTGGTGGCGGCGATTCCGGTCGCCTTCCTTGCCGCCGCGCTGGTCGGCGTGGCGATGGAGCGCCTGGTGTTGCGCCGCCTGTACGGCAGGCCGCTGGAAAGTCTGCTGGCGACCTGGGGCCTGTCGCTGGTGCTGATCCAGACGGCGCGCGTCGCCTTCGGCCCGCAGAACCTGGAACTCGCCAACCCCGGCTGGATGTCGGGCGGCATCGAACTGGCTGCCGGGGTGGTGCTGCCTTTCAACCGCATCGTGATCGTCTTCTTCGCGGCCTTCGTGCTGCTCCTCATCTGGCTGATGATGCAAAAGACGCGGCTCGGCATGTTCGTGCGCGCCGTGACGCAGAACCGCGCCATGGCCGGCTGCGTCGGCGTGCCGACCGCGAGGGTGGATACGCTCGCCTTCGCCATCGGCGCCGGCGTCGCCGGGCTGGGGGGCGTGGCGCTGTCGCAGATCGCCAACGTCGGCCCGGCGATGGGGCAAGGCTACATCGTCGATGCCTTCATGGTGGTGGTGCTGGGCGGCGTCGGGCAACTGGCTGGGGCGGTGTGGGCGGCGCTGGGGCTGGGGATCGCCTCCAAATTCCTCGAAGGCTGGGCCGGCGCGGTAATCGCCAAGATCCTGGTGCTGCTCTTCATCATCGTTTTCATCCAGAAAAGACCGCAGGGGATTTTCGCCCTCAAGGGGCGCTTCGCGGACGATTGAAGCCCATCCGGGGGTAATGCCTGCCCCGGAAGCCAGGAATTCACGCGGACGGGTTTGCCGCCCGCCGCCTGGATGCGGCGGACGACGTATTCGGCCTTTGATGACGCCCGGGGCCGGAGGTATCGTAGACGACACCGGCCCGCCGCCACAGGAATCATCATGAGCGCCTTCCTCGTCACCCTCCTCGTTATCCTCCTCGTCATCGCCATCATGGCCATCGGCGTCATGTTCGGACGCCGCCCGATTGCCGGCAGTTGCGGCGGCCTTGCCCAACTCGGGCTGGAATGCGAGTGCGACAACCCCTGTCCGCGCAAACTCGCGCGCATGCGGGCACAAGCCGAAGCCGAACGCGCCGGGGAACAGGACAACAGCCGGAGCGCGGGTGAATAAACACCTCGACGGGTTGAACCGGGAACAGCGGCAGGCGGCGGAAAGCACCGAAGGCGCGTTGCGGGTCATCGCCGGCCCCGGAACGGGGAAAACCCGCGCCCTCACCGCGCGTTACTGCCACCTGGTCGCCACCCTCGGCGTCGCGCCCCGCAACATCCTCTGCGTCACTTTCACCAACCGCGCCGCCAATGAAATGAAGCGCCGGGTGCGGGCGACGCTCGGCGATCTCGATCTCGGCCTCATCTGCACTTTCCACGCCTTTTGCGTGCAG
>JAIRNL010000055.1 GCA_031258035.1 Azoarcus sp.
GCACGATGCGGCCTGCGGCTTCCCAGGAAAGATCCGGTTAAATTGGGTTTTGCCGAACCCCATTCGACTGTCGAAAGCGGGACGGAACTGAAAAATAAAGTACCGTCATTCCGCGCGAAGCCGAAGTCGCTGCAATCCAATCGCGTGTGGATTCTGCGGCTTCGCGCAGAATGACAGTTAGGGAAACCCTGATTTATTGCAGCCATAACCTACTCCATGAAATGCCATTGCATACAAAGGGCGCGAAGCGCCCCTGACTGTCATTGCAGCGCGAAGTCGCGGAATCCAGACGCCGCATGGATTCCGCGACTTCGCGCGGAATGACGTGGGAGGGGGACGCGAAATGACGTGGGCTTGTTTTACAATTCATGCCGCGATGGCGGTCAAGGTCTGGTTTGGCAAATTCCGGGTTAATCAGCGTTTCCTTAGCGGCGCTTACGCGCCCTTTGTGTGCTGTGACACTTCCTGAGACAGCTTGCGTCTGGAATAAACAGAGGTTCCCCGGTTCGGCGGATGAACCCGCTCTCGTTCGCCTGCCCCGGAAATTCCAGGGCAGGTCACGAAAGCGGTTTCCAGGCGGATATTTGTTCAACGCGCCGTTTCCTGGGGGCGGTCTGTTTACCAGTAAGACCCGCCAAAACCATATGACGAGCCAAAGTCGAATGACGAACCAAAGTCGAACGACGAACCGGCATCGAACGACGAGCCAAAGTCGAACGACGAACCCACATCGAACGATGAACCCACATCGAACGACGAACCCACATCGAACGACGAACCCACATCGAACGATGAACCCACATCGAACGATGACCCGGACACGGTGTCAATCGGCAATCCGCCTGAATCAGGCTCGCTCACGAAGTCAATGTCGCCTGTCGTGTCGAAACCGTCCGATGGAAATGAGGATGATGTATCGAAGGAAATCGGCGTTTCGATGACTTCGGGGCTGCTCTCTCCGGCATCATCCTCTGGCAGGACGAAACCGGGCACGACCTCCCTGATGACATCTTCCAGGCTCCGGGTACCATCGTCCAGCTTATCCCACCAAGGGCTTTTCGGGGTCTCCGCGCCGAAAGTCCAGTCATCCGGCGCCGCGTCCGCCGGCGTTGCCGCGACGGTTCCTGCTCTCTCGGCGCTGTTGTCGGGCTGAACCGGGAGGTAATTTTCGAGATCGGCAACGTCTATCTTGAGACCGCTGACATCGCTGTCTACGTCAGTCCCTCTGATCTTTTCCGATTTGCCTGGGCTTTTACCTGGGATCGAGAAGGAAAACCCGTCGTCCGCCGGCAACCTGATTCTTGAAGCGTCCCCTGTAGGGTTTTTCGCCACAACATCAAAGGTAGCCTCGCCGTCCCCATTTATCGTGACAATGCCATTTGCTGTCCCCTTGGTGCTCGGGTCTGTCACGGTTGGGGTGGTTATGCTAACGACCCCTCCCTTCACCCCAGCACCCCAACCCAAACCCGTTATATCCGCGCGGCCTCCATCCTTGTCAATGCCAAGCGTGACATCAGCCCCCTCACCAGCAGGCACCGTCACACCCCCCGTCCAGGTTATTTTCGAGGGTTCGGCCACTGGATCCGTATACCTGATCTCCAGATTCCCTTTGATTCGCTCTCCAGTGACGTAAGTGCCCGCAATGGATGCGCTCCTCACCCCCTCCGAACCAAAGCCCAGACCTGCTTTCCAGGCGCTGCCATCGGGGTAGTCCTTCCCGACGTCGATCGCGGGACGAATATTGAGGTTTCCCCTCCCCGTGTTGTAGAAATCCGGCAGGATCAATGTAAACTTTATGCCGTCAGGATTTGTTCCTCCCACTCAGGGGGAAACCGTCGCGTTTCTGCCATCAAGACCGACCTTCAATCCGCCCGTCCAAGTTCTCTCAGCCATTGCAGCCTCCATCGTGTTCAACCGGCAAAAGCCGGCAGGTTGTCAAAGGATCCTGTCCAGTGCCAGCAGCAGGCGGTGAAACATGCTCGTGCTATCCATTAGTCATTTCTCTGAAAAATGCATAGCCGAAGGTACTACCTTATCGTCTTTGCGTCAACGTGCGTTCATAATTCCATGGGTTGGCGAGCCGGAAGGTTTTGCCTGCGCGCATGCCGACGCCTGACCGGCTGGCTCGCCCCTTTTCTTCGGGAACCTGGCTTGGCTCTCCGGGAACCTCGCCTGGCTCTCCGAGAACCTCGCCTGGCTCTTCGGGAACCTCGCCTGGCTCTTCGAGAACCTCGCCTGGCTCTTCAGGAACCTCGCCCGGCTCTCCGGGAACCTCGTCCGGCTCTCCGGGAACCTCGTCCGGCTCTCCGTGAACCTCGCCTGGCTCTCCGGGAACCTCGTCCTGCTCTCCGGGAACCTCGTCCGACTCTCCGGGAACCTCGCCCGGCTCTCCGGGAACCTCGCCTGGCTCTCCGGGAACCTCGTCCGGCTCTCCGGGAACCTCGCCTGGCTCTCCGGGAACCTCGCCCGGCTCTCCGGGAACCTCGCCCGGCTCTCCGGGAACCTCGCCCGGCTCTTCGGGAACCTCGCCCGGCTCTCCGGAAACCGCGCGTCCCGCTTCAATGCGGAACGCGCGGGGTTCGGCGGCGGATGATTCCCGTGCGCGCCCGTTCTCAGGCTGCCTGCGTTTCGTTGTCGGCGGATTTGCGTCGGCGGCCCGGGAACCGCTCGCGCAGTTCTTCATAGACGGCCTTGGCGCCGGGGACGTCCTGCGCGGCGGCGGATTTTGCCGCGCTGTAGAAAGCAAGCGCCGCCTGGTAGGCTTCGCTGCCCGCTGTCATGATCGTGTCGTCGAGTATTTCTTCGATCTGGCGGGCGGTGTTGTGCAATACGCGCAGGCCAACCGCGTCGCTGAAGTCGATCTCGAACGCCGCCATGTCGAGATAGGGCGGGCGCAGGAAGGGGTTTTGTTGCGCGAACTGGTACGCTTTTTCGACGAAACCGAGGGTTTTTTCGCCCATCTTGGGTAGTTCGTGCCGCTCGGCGGGCGTCAGGGCGAGGGCATGGGGGGCCAGGAGATCGGACACTTGTTTCAGCAGGCCTTGCGCCTGCTCCGTCGTTTGCGCGGGAATGGATTTGCTGTGCTGGTTTTTCATGGCGTTCGGCTGATGTGTTGAAGGAAATGACATATATGCGGAAATGGGGGACATTGTCAACTTCTCCGTCCGGACGGCGCCACATCCTCGCCGGCCATGGCGCGCGACATTCACGGGCCGGACGGGATGGGCATGCGGGTATGATCCGCGTCTGTCTTGCGTGTTGATTTCCGACACCTGTTTGCATGGGGTTCATGCGATCGGCCTCTCGTTGGAGGCTAACGAAAACGGCCTTGCCAGAACAGGATGTCAATGACAACAGGTTCAACCATGTCTGAACACCTCCTCACCGCTTCGATGAAACGCGCGCCATGACGCCCCGCATCGTCATCCTTGGCGCTGGGCCGGCCGGGCTTTCCGCCGGTTTGTGGTTGAAGAACATGGGGTTCGATCCCATGGTCCTGGAAAAGGACGACAGGCCCGGCGGCATGCTGCAATTCAACTTTCTGGAAAACGGTTGGGTGCTGGGCCATCCGGGCGTGACGGGACAGGAGTTGGGCCGGCGCTTTCATGCCCATGCCGCGAGCGCCGGCGTGGCAATACGCACGGGGGTCGAACTCAGGGCGTTGCGATCCGGGGTTTGCGGGGGGCTGGCGCTTGTCTTGCGCGCCGATGAAATAGTGGACGCCGCCGCGCTGGTCGTCGCAACCGGGACGCGCTTCCGGGCGGCGGAAATCCTGCGCGGCGTGCCGGGGGCGGACGCCCTGGCATCCGGGCAACTGGTTTGCGGCCCGTATGCTTTTCTCGATCTGGCCGGGCAGGCGGGAAAGCATGTCCTGGTGATCGGCGGCGGCGACAATGCTTATGAAAACGCCGGCTTGTTGCTCGATGCGGGGGCGGCGGTCACGATACTCATGCGGACGCGGGCGCGGGCGCGGCGGCAGATGCGGGATGCGGTCGAAGGCCGCCCAGGGCTGGCGGTTCATGCCCAGGGCCGCGTGCTGGCGCTGCGGCGCGAGGCCGACGATGTCGTCGTCACCGCCCGGGCCGGAGACGGGGAGATTCGATTTCCGGTGAACCGGATCCACATCCTCGCCGGTTATGAACCCAATACCGCCTTCCTGGCCGATGTTTTGCCCGCCGCGTGGGAAAGCTTGCTCCGGCGCGATCCGGCGGGTTATTTGCGGGTAGATGCGTGGGGCCGCACGGGTATTCCGGGTATTTATGCGGCGGGCGATGTCTGCAACCCGGATTTTGCCGGCGTGGCCAGCGCCCTGGCCCAGGGCGCGAGAGCCGCCAGGGCCGTGGCGCGCGATATTCGCGGGCCGGATGGGATGAGCATGCTGGTATAATCCGCGTCTGTCTTACGTCCCGCGCCATCGTGTCTTCTACTTTCAGCAAAAGCTTCATCAGTCTCGAAAAATGGCTGCTGCGCCAGATCGGCAGGGCCATCGCCGATTACGGCATGATCGGCGCCGGCGATACGGTGCTGGTGTGCGTCTCCGGCGGCAAGGATTCTTATACCCTGCTCTCGTGCCTTCTCGCCCTGCGCGAGCGCGCGCCGGTCGATTTCCGCATCGTGGCGATGAACCTGGACCAGCGCCAGCCCGGCTTTCCCACCGATGTGCTGCCAGCGTATTTCGAGAAGATCGGTGTCGAATACCGGATCGTCACCGAAGATACTTACGCTATCGTCAGGGACAAAATCCCCGCGGGCAAAACGACCTGTTCGCTGTGCTCGCGCTTGCGGCGCGCCATCATTTACCGCACGGCGCGCGAAATCGGCGCCACCCGCATCGCGCTCGGGCATCACCGCGACGATATTGTCGAGACGCTTTTCCTGAACATGTTTTTCGGCGGCAAAATCAAGGCCATGCCGCCCAAGCTGCGAAGCGACGACGGCAGGCACATCGTCATCCGCCCGCTGGCTTATTGCGCCGAGGCGGATATCGTCCGCTACGCGCGCGCGAAGGCGTTTCCGATCATTCCCTGTAATTTGTGCGGTACGCAGGAGCACGCCCAGCGCCAGCAGATCAAGGCCATGTTGCGGGAGTGGGAGAGACTTTATCCCGGTCGTACCGAATCGCTCGCCACGTCGCTGCGCAATGTGGTGCCCTCCCACCTGGGCGATGGCCGCCTGTTCGATTTCGCGCACCTCGCGGGAACGCTGGAGCCAGACACGGAACAAACAACGGAGGAGGTCGATGCCGCCCCGCTCATGTCATTGCGGGAAAATGCCGCGCCGGTGCGTTTCATACGAAGCGGATCGCCGTAATTTCCTATAGCATAATGCCGGCGTATCCGCGTCGACGTCGATTGATTATCCATGGCAACCCGTCTTGTCGCAATTTGTCGTTGGATTCAATTCGTCGATACATGATCAAACCGCTCATCCCGCCAATACCGCCATGCCCAATTCAAATGATCTCTGTGTACTCGTCGCCGAAATTGTGGGCGGCGACCGCCTGCTCACCCAGCTTGGCGAAGCCGAAACCAGCCGCGCGATAGAGCGTTGCCTGAATCGCGTCGATCTCGCCATTGGCGGCAGCAACGGCGAGATCGTCGCCCGCGACCGCGCGGCGGTCATTGCGACTTTCGCGCACTGCGACAACGGCGTCATGGCCGCCTGCGAGGCGATCGACCGGGTGCGCAAGCTGCCGCCCGTGAGCGGTACCCAGATGCGGCTTCGGATAGGCGTGCATTACGGCGCGGTTTTCAACGGCAGCGAAGGCCCGGGCGTGGATGGGGCGCGCCAGATACTCCAGGCATGCACGGCGGATCAGTCGATGGCCAGCGCCGCCGCCGTCGGCCAGTTGCGCCCATCGGTACGGCACTTCGCCAACGCCGAGGCGTTCTACGACGATGCCCAGGGCAAGTTGCCGTGGCCCGTCTTCATGATCGGCAATCAGGTTGCGGTGTCGCTGACGGCGTCGATGATGCCGCGCCCGCTGCCGGCATCGCCGCTCACCGGCTCGATGAAGCCTTCGCAGGGCCCATCGCCCGCGCCGCAAAGCCCGCTCACGTCGCGTCTGCGCCTGCACCACCACCAGGCGATTTTGTTCGTCGAGGAATCCCGCCCCGTCATCCTGATCGGCCGCGAACTGGCCAACGACATTGTGATCGCCGATCCGCGCGCGTCGCGCCAGCATGCGCGCATCGAGCGGCGGCGCGACGGTTTCGTGCTGATCGACCAGAGTACCAACGGTTGCTTCGTGGCGCTCGACGGCCAGGAGGAAGCCTGCGTCAAGGACGGCGAGTGTCTGCTTGGCAAGGCCGGCCGGGTCGGCTGCGGCTTTTCGACACAGGAGTTCGAGGACGATCTCGTGCTGTTCGAGTTCGCCTGAGCCGTTTTCCGCCGCCCGGAATCGCGCCTTTTACCCTGCTCGAAGCCGTCCGGGCGAGGCGGCGGGATCGCCATCCGGTTCCGCTCGGCGAACCCGCGCCCCCTGGGATGACCTTTACTGACACGACGCTTCGTTCACCCCCTAGAATGAGCAACCTCACCGCCCTGCCCCATCACGATGAACCAACGCCTGCGCGAAGTTCCCTATAACTACACCTCGTTCTCCGACCGCGAAATCGTCATCCGCCTGCTCGGCGCCGAAGCCTGGGAGGTGCTCGAAGAGCTGCGCGACGAGCGTGTCACCGGGCGATCGGCGCGCATGCTCTACGAGGTGCTCGGCGATATCTGGGTCGTGCGCCGCAATCCTTATCTCGAAGACGACTTGCTGGCCAGCCGCAAACGGCGCGAGGCGCTGATCGCCGCGCTCAAACATCGCATAAACGAGGTCGACAAGCGCCGCAAGGGCAACGAGCGCGTGATCCAGCTCATCGGGGGGGCACGCACCGCCGTGGCCGACTTCGAGCGCTGGTTCGATGAAACCGCGCGGCGGCGGCGCGTCATCCGGCACCGCTTTTCCCGCCATACCCGCGCCGACAACATCTGTTTCGACGGTCATGCCAGGGTCGCGCACGTCACCGATGCCACCGACTGGCGGGTGGAATATCCGCTCGTCGTCCTCTATCCCGACAGCGAAAGAGAGGTCGCGCCGCTGGTGCGCGCCGCCATCGCGCTGGGACTGACCATCGTTCCGCGCGGCGGCGGCACCGGCTACACGGGCGGCGCCATCCCGCTCGATGCGCAATCGGTGGTCATCAACACGGAAAAGCTGACCCAGGTCGATCCGATCGAGGAACTCGCCCTCGCCGACGCCATGGGGCAGCCGATGAAGAAAACCTGCGCCACGATCCGCACCGGGGCCGGCGTCGTCACCGAGCGCGTCTCGGAAGCGGCGAGCCGGGCCGGGCGAGTGTTCGCGGTCGATCCGACCTCGGCCTCGGCTTCGACCGTGGGCGGCAACATCGCCATGAACGCGGGCGGCAAGAAAGCGGTGCTGTGGGGCACGGCGCTCGACAACCTGGTTTGGTGGAAGATGGTCACGCCCGACGGCAACTGGCTCGAAGTCGAACGGCTCGACCACAACTTCGGCAAGATTCACGAACAAAAAGATGTCCGCTTCCGCCTGCGCCGCATCGACGGCGCGCGGGGCACCCTGCTCGGCGAAGGCATTTTGCTGATGCCGGGCGCGCGTTGCCGAAAGATCGGGCTCGGCAAGGATGTGACCGATAAATTCCTCGGCGGCATCCCCGGCGTGCAGAAGGAAGGCACCGACGGCATCATCGTCGCGGCGCGCTGGGTATTGCACGAAATGCCGCCGGTCACGCGCACCGTGTGCCTCGAATTCTTCGGGCAGGTGCGCGAGGCGGTGCCGGCCATCGTCGACATCACCGACTGGTTCAAGCCCGGCGGCGGCGGGCACGCGGCGGGCGCGCGGCTTGCCGGCCTGGAGCACATGGACGAGCGTTATGTGAAGGCGGTCGGCTACACCACCAAGGCCCGGCGCCATGGCCGTCCGAAGATCGTGCTGGTCGGCGACATCGTCGGCCACGACGAGCAGGCGGTGATGGCCGCCGCCGCCGAGGTCGTGCGCATGACCCACGCGCGCGGCGCGGAGGGCTTCATCGCCGTCTCGCCCGAGCAGCGCAAGCGTTTCTGGCTCGAACGCGGACGCACCGCCGCGATCTCGCGCCACACCAACGCTTTCAAGATCAACGAGGATGTGGTGATCCCGTTGCCGCGCATGGGGGATTACTGCGACGGCATCGAGCGCATCAACATCGAACTGTCGATCCGCAACAAGCTGGATCTGTGCGACACGCTCACCGCCTTTCTCTCCGGCGCGCTGCCGCTCGACCAGGGCGACGCCAATCTCGCCTCGGAAGAGCTGATCGGCGACCGGCGCGAAGCCGCGCTCGCCTACATCGACGCCGTGCGCAAACGCTGGCAATGGCTGCTGGACAATCTCGACCTGCCGCTGGCAGAGGCCGAACGGGCGTTCGACTCTCTCGGCGTGAGCGCGGGCGAACTCAGCAATCGCGCGCCCCAGCCGATACTTTTCCACCGCTTGCAGGATCATTCCGTTCGCGTGTCGTGGAAAACCGAGCTCAAACCCCGGCTCTCGAAAATCTTCGATGGCACGGTCTTCCGCCCGGCGCTGGAAAAAATCGACGCCCTGCATCGCCAGACCTTGCGCGGGCGGGTGTTCGTGGCGCTGCACATGCATGCCGGCGACGGCAACGTACACACCAACATCCCGGTCAACTCCGACGACTACGAGATGCTCCAGACCGCCTACCGCGCGGTCGACCGCATCATGGCGCTGGCCCGCTCGCTCGGCGGCGTCATCTCCGGCGAGCACGGCATCGGCATCACCAAGCTCGACTACCTGACCGAGGCGGAAATGGCGCCTTTCCGCGCCTACAAAGCCAAGATCGACCCGGAAGGCCGCTTCAACCGGGGCAAGCTGATGCCCGGCGGCAACCTGGCGAACGCCTACACCCCGAGCTTCAACCTGATGGGGCACGAATCTCTCATCATGGAGCAAACCGAGATCGGCGCCATCGCCCACGCCATCAAGGACTGCCTGCGTTGCGGCAAATGCAAGCCGGTATGCTCCACCCATGTGCCGCGCGCCAACCTGCTCTACAGCCCGCGCAACAAGATTCTATCGACCTCGCTTCTCATCGAGGCCATGCTCTACGAAGAGCAGACCCGGCGCGGGGTCTCGCTCGCGCACTGGGGCGAGTTCGAGGATGCCTCCGATCACTGCACCGTTTGCCACCGTTGCGAAAAACCCTGTCCGGTCGATATCGATTTCGGCAACGTTTCCATCCGCATGCGCAACCTGCTGCGCAGGCAGAAAAAAGCATCGTTCAACCCTGGCAAGGCCGCGGCGATGGCCTTCCTCACCCTCAAGGACCCGACGTTGCTTGGGCTGCTGCGCACCGCCATGCGCTGGAGCTACAGGCTCCAGCGCATGGCGCACGAATTCGCGCGCAAGTCGCCGCTCGTGCGCAAACAGCTCAAATCGCCGCCCGCCACGGTGGGCCGCGCGCCCCTCAAGGGGCAGGTCATCCACCTCATCAACCGCCCGATGCCCGGCAACCTGCCGCGCCGGACGGGACGCGCCCTGCTCGATCTGGAGGACAGCGCCGCCATTGCCGTCATCCGCGATCCGGCCGCGACCACGACCGAGTCGGAAGCGGTGTTTTATTTCCCCGGCTGCGGTTCGGAGCGCCAGTTCAGCCAGATCGGCCTCGCCGTCCAGGCCATGCTCTACCGCCTCGGCGTGCAGACCGTGCTGCCGCCCGGCTACCTCTGCTGCGGCTACCCCCAGACCGCCGGCGGCAACGAGGACACGGGCCAGCGCATCACCACCGAGAACCGCGTCCTTTTCCACCGCATCGCCAACACCCTCAACTACCTCGACATCAAGACCGTCGTCGTCTCCTGTGGCACCTGCATGGATCAGTTACAGGAATACGAATTCGACAAGATCTTCCCCGGCTGCCGCCTGCTCGACATCCATGAGTACCTGCTGGAAAAGGGCATCAGGCTCGCCACCGCGACGGGTGTGAACTACTTGTTCCACGACCCCTGTCACTCCCCGATGAAACAGCGCCCTGCCCTCGGGATCGCGGCCGAACTGCTGGGCGCGCCGGTCATGCTCTCCGATCGCTGCTGTGGGGAATCCGGCGCCTTTGCCGTTGCCCGCCCCGACATCGCCACCCAGGTGCGATTCCGCAAGCAGGAAGAAATCGAGCGCAACGTCGCCACCCTGCGCGCCACCGACCCCGCCGCCGCCACGACCCGCATCCTCACCGCCTGCCCGAGCTGCCTGCAAGGGCTGGCGCGTTACGCCAACGTGGCGGGCGGGGTGGAATCCGACTACCTCGTGATCGAACTCGCGCGCAACCTGCTGGGGGAAAATTGGCTGGACGATTATGTGGGGAAAGCAAACCATGGGGGGATCGAGCGTGTGTTGCTGTGATCCGCCGCG
>JAIRNL010000063.1 GCA_031258035.1 Azoarcus sp.
TATTCTTTCATCGTGAAGCTCCTTTCTCTTGGCAGAGATCAGAAATTCACGCCGACCGTCGTAAAGGTCAAACCTTGGTGAGTCCCCCGGCAAAGCCGGGGGCTTACCTCTATGAGTTAAACTTGGTTGTCCTGAGGCTGCGTACAGTCTGGGAGTCCACTATCAACAATGCCTGAAAAAGCGATGGGCTAATTATTGGTTTGGACGAGCGTGTGAAATGGAGAATCTATCACTGAAAACCAGCAATTGATGCGCCTGCTTTGTTGAGCAGGTGTTTCTTCTTCCCTTGCGCGGCACAAAGTCCCTGCGCGGAGAGCGCGGGTCGGGGGTGTATTGGACGGGAATGACACGTATGGCATAAATCGCGCCCAGAGGACGCTTGAGCAGGGGCGTTGAAGCAAAATCGTCATTACAACGCTAGTATCCGGGCCTCAGTCACTATTTGGGGGAAACGTTTTGCAAAAGGCTCGTAAGATACAGCTATCGACAATCGTAAAAGTGTGTTGTTCGCCATGCTCCATCGTCACCTAAACCATCAGCGCTTCACCCTCGCCGCTATCGACGACGTGATCTCACGCGGGCGATGGCGGGAATGGGCTGAACTGCGCCGGGCGGCTTTGTCTGACCGCACCTTGTTGGAGAAGGTGGAACGTGTTTGCCGCCCCTACGCCTCCGACCCTTACGCTCAACGCCATCATTTCTGGATGCACTATGCCGAAGAACACCGCATCGCTGCCTGACTGGGAACTCGTCTTGTCCTCTGCCGCACGACTCCAGCGCATCCTGCCGGATGCCGTACTGGTCGGTGGAACCGCGTCGGCAATCCACGCCGAGCATCGCTTCTCACGCGACGCCGATCATGTGCTGACCGATCTACGCCATCGTTTCGATGAAGTGCTGGCCGAGCTTGAGTCAGTGGCGGGCTGGAAGACGGCTCGTGTGCAGCGCCCAGTACAAATCCTTGGAAGTCTCGATGGCATCGAAACCGGGGTTCGCCAGCTTATCCGCGATGAACCGCTGGAGACGGCAGTGGTGGACTACCACGGGGCACGAATCACCGTTCCGACCGAAGGTGAGATTCTGCGCATCAAGGGCGTGCTGATCCTCAAGCGCAATGCCACGCGAGACTACCTTGACTTCGTGGCCTTGGCCGATCTCATGGGCGATGAGAACATTGCCCACGCGCTGCAATCATTCGACCGGCTTTACCAGCAGGAGAACAGAGAATCGCCGCTACAGCAGTTGCAGGTTCAACTTGCCAACGCACTACCCTACGACTTGGAAGAAACCGAGCTCGGCGAGTACAAGAACCTTAATCCGCGCTGGCATGACTGGCAGGTCGTCAAGGCGGCTTGCTCGCACCTTTCGACTGTCATCTTCGACCGGGTGTGCGACATGGAACCGGATCGTCCTGACGACTATGGGATGAAACCGTGAAAGGAAGTGCGCCAATGACCGCGCCCGCGCAAAAGACCCCGACAGTGTTCCTCGACGGGTTCGGCTACGACTTCGGCGGCCAGAACGACAGCCTCAAGGAAGACCTGCGCAAAATCGAAGGCGTACCCAATGCGACCTGCTTGGCCCAGGCATCGCATGACGCCCATGGGCGCGGACGCTGACGTGGGCGCGGGGCAGGACGATCCGCGGTCGCGCGATACGGAAAACAGCGCGATACGATTTGCCCGCCCGCGCCGTATGCGTTAGCCTTTTCGCTTTGGACGCGAGCACGCATACGATGAGTATCAGCCTGAAATCCCCCGCGGAGATCGAAGAAATGCATACCGCCTGCCGCCTGGCGGCGGAAGTGCTCGACTATATCGCGCCGTTCGTCAAGGCCGGGGTTTCGACCGCCGAAATCGACCTTTTGTGCAGCAATTACATGACGAAGGTGCAGCATACGACCTCGGCGACGCTCAATTACGCGCCGCCCGGTTATCCGCCCTACCCGGCTTCGATCTGCACGGCGCTCAACCATCAGGTGTGCCACGGTATTCCGGGCCCCAAGCCGCTGAAAAAGGGCGATATCCTCAATATCGACGTCACTGTCGTCACTCAGGGCGGTTTCTACGGCGACACCAGCCGCATGTTCGTCGTCGGCGAATGCAGCATCCTGGCCAAGCGTCTGTGCCAGGTCGCTTTCGAGTGCATGTGGCTGGGCATCGCCGCCGTGCGGCCCGGCGCGCGCCTGGGGGATGTCGGGCATGCTATCCAGCGTCACGCCGAAAGTAACGGTTTTTCGGTGGTGCGGGAGTTTTGCGGTCATGGCATCGGGCGGCGTTTCCATGAGGATCCGCAGGTGCTGCATTATGGCCAGCCGGGTACCGGCGTCGCGTTGCAGCCAGGCATGATTTTCACGATCGAGCCGATGATCAACGCCGGCAAGGCGGCGATCTCCGAGTTGCCCGATGGGTGGACGATCGTCACCCGCGATCGCAGTTTGTCGGCGCAGTGGGAACATACGGTGCTCGTGACCGAGAGCGGTGTGGAGGTGTTGTCGTTGTCGGCGGATTGCCCGCCACCGTCCGGGCTGGTCGGCGGGGCGCTCGCTTCGGCGACGAACGCCGCTATCGCCGCGCTTGAGCCAGCGCCGCTGTCGTAGCAGGCGCGCGCGGTGAGCGACGGTTTGTCCGCCCCGCCCGGCCTGCAAGGGATGCTTGCCGCCGAACGCGCCCGGATCGAGGCCGGACGCGCCGCTTTGCGCGCATCTTATGAGAGGCGACCGTTGACCCGGACGTTGTTGCACGGACACGCGGCGTTGGTTGATGGGGCGGTCGTCCGGGTGTGGCAGGGCTGTGGGATGCCTTTGTTCGCCGCGCTGGCGGCGGTGGGCGGATACGGGCGCGGCGAGCTTTTTCCGCATTCCGATGTGGATCTGCTGATTCTCCTGCCCGCGCCGCCCGATGCCGATCTGGGGGCGAGGCTGGCGACGCTGGTCAGCGCGCTGTGGGATATCGGGCTGGTCATCGGCCACAGTGTGCGCACCGTCGATGAATGTCTGGAGGTGGCCCAGGTCGATATTACGGTGCAGACCAATTTGCTCGAAGCGCGCTTGCTGACCGGCGACGCGACGTTGTTTGCGTATTTCGGGAGGTGTTACCGCGAGCATCTCGACGCAGGGGCGTTTTTCAACGCCAAGTTGCTGGAACGCGAGCAGCGTTACGCGCGCTACAACGATACGCCTTATGCGCTGGAGCCTAATTGCAAGGAGAGTCCGGGCGGGTTGCGCGATTTGCAATTGCTCGGCTGGATCGCCCGCGCCGCGGGGTTGGGCCACAATTGGCGCGAACTGGCGCGCCGCCGCCTGATTACCGGCAACGAGGCGGGCGATCTGCGCAGTTGTGAACGTTTTTTGCAACATGTGCGCATCGGCTTGCACTATCTCACCGGCCGCGCCGAGGACAGGTTGTTGTTCGATTATCAGGAGCGCCTCGCGCAGGCCCTGGGTATCGGGGCGAACGCGGCCAAGCGCGCGTCGGAAATCCTGATGCAACGTTATTATCTGACGGCGAAGAAACTCACGCAGATCAACGGTATCCTGCTCCTGAACTACGGCGCGGAGATCTTGCCGGGGCGCGGTTCCCCGGCCATTGTCATCAATGCGCATTTCCAGGCCGTGCGCGAGTTGCTCGATATCCGCGACGACAGGGTTTTCGAGCGTCACCCCCCGGCGCTGCTCGATTGTTTCCTGTTGCTGCAGCAACGCTCCGAACTCAAGGCCCTGACCGCCCGCACCTTGCGGGCGTTGTGGGTCAATCGCATCCGCATCAATGCCGCTTTCCGGGCCGACCCGGCCAACCGCGCGAAATTCCTGGCGATTCTCCAGCAGAAGCGGGGCATCGTGCATGCGTTCCGCTGGATGAACCAGAGCGGCATTTTGTCGCGCTACTTGCCGCCCTGGCGCAGGATCCTGGGCCAGATGCAGCACGATCTTTTCCATGCTTACACGGTGGATCAGCATACCTTGATGGTGTTGCGCAACATGCGCCGTTTCTCCATGGGCGAACATGCGCACGAATACCCGCTGATGACGCGGTTGATCCTCGGTTTCGAGCGCCATTGGTTGCTTTACGTCGCCGTGCTTTTCCACGATATCGCCAAGGGGCGCGGCGGCGATCATTCGGTGCTCGGCATGGCCGACGCGCGCGAATTCTGCGAAACCCACGCGCTGGCGAGCGAGGATGCCGAGCTGGTGGTCTGGCTCGTGCGCCATCACCTCACGATGTCGCACGTGGCGCAGAAAGAGGACACGAGCGATCCGCAAACCATCCAACGCTTTGCCGCCATCGTCGGCGACGAGCGCCGGCTCGCGGGGCTTTACCTCCTGACCCACGCGGATATACGCGGCACGAGTCCCAAGGTGTGGAACGGCTGGAAAGGCAAGCTGCTCGAAGATCTCTTTTTCGCCACCCAGCGCCTGATGCGCGGCGCCACGCCGCAACAGGCGCTGCGCCTGGACGACCGCGTCGAATACGCGCAGCAGCTTCTGCGCTATTACGGCCTGCGCGCCGGGATCGAGGACGAACTGTGGGCACAGCTCGATGCGGTCTATTTCATGCGCCATTCCGCCGGGGAGATCGCCTGGCATACCCGCGTGCTCTACCATCAGGTCGATACCGCCGAGCCCGTGGTCAAGGCCAGGGTCGCGGACGAGGACGAGGGGATGCAGGTGATGGTTTATGCGCCCGACCAGAAGAACCTGTTCGCGCGCCTGACCGGTTTTTTCAGCCGCATGGGTTTTTCCATCCTCGAAGCCAAGGTGCACACGACCCGCCACGGCCATGCGCTCGACAGTTTCATGTTGCAATACGCCGGCGAGGAGGGCAATTACCGTGACGTCATCTCCCTGATCGAGCACGATCTCGCCGCGATCCTCTGTACCCCGGACAAGATCGTGCGCCCTTCGCCAGGCCGGCCGTCGCGCCAGGTAAGACACTTTCCGGTCATGCCGCAGGTCAGTCTGCGCGCCGACGAGGCGGGCCGCCATTACATCCTGTCGCTGACCGCCGCCGACCGTCCCGGTCTGTTGTTCGAGATTGCCGAGGTTCTGGCCAGCCATGATATCGACGTGGCGGCGGCCCGGATCAACACGCTTGGCGAGCGTGTGGAAGATACTTTTCTTCTCACGGGCGGCGGGTTGGCGCAGGAATCGCGCGCCATCAAGGTCGAGCGCGAATTGCTCGAACGGCTCCAGCTTTGAGCGGACGACAGCTTGACATATAGCCACCAATACCATTGGCAGGAAAACAAGGCGGCTCATTTTATTTGTGTCATTGGCGCGGGCGCATCATTTCTGGGCGGCGGCTTTTGCCTTTTTCACTTCCGCGATGATCTCCCGCAAGGCTTTGGCGATGGCGGGATCCTGCGTTTGTTCCAGAAAGGTTTCGCAGAGTTCGAGCATCCGGGGATTCAGATAGGCGGCGTCACTCAACATCCAGTGTGCAGTGCGGCCAATCAATTGCGGCGCGAAAATCATGCCCAAAGGCTGATTGCCGTATTTGGCAAGCGCGGGATTTTCCTCCCAGGGCAGCGCCTGCAAGGTGCGTTCCAGGGTGGCCACTTCGCCTGTCGCGTAAAACTTCCCCCACAGGGCACGCACGACCCATTCGCCTTGGTTCAGGGGAATCTCTTCCAGCGATCGGGCGTCATCGTGATAATTCTGGATCATGTCGGCCAGGGATTTCAGGTTTTCGTTCTTTTCGCTCATCGCGCGCGCCATTTGCCGCAGTTCGGGACGCTCGGCGTACCAAAGCGCGAAGAAAACCATCCCCTCTCGCCACATCATCGCTTTGTCGTCTTCCGCGTCGTCTTCTTCGTCTTCTTCCTTGTCCGCCACGGCCTTGTCGAGAGCTGACCATTCGGTTTGCCAACCCGGAACCTTTTCGGGGTTGTCCCGGAAGACGCCCGCGAGAAATCCGTTGAATCCGCTGAAAATCCCCGGACTTTCCAGCCATCCGCTTGCCACCGCGTAACGAAACGCCCCGGAAACCCGCGCCGGTTCGGGGCGCCGGTGATAACCAGCAAACCATTGCGCGAAATCTTCTTTCGAGGCGAAGTCCGCCGTGGCGGCGCAAGGCAGCGCGGCCAGCGAGAAAGAAAGGCACAAGAAAAGCGAAAACAGTCGTTTCATCGCAAACCTCAGTCTGAGGGATCATGGGTGAAGTGGGCGCAGGGCATTGCACCCTGCCTTCCGCCTTCCGACGGAGCCTGGGGTGCCTTCCCTGATCCCTGCCTTGCCTCCGGCATGGAACACGGGCATGATCTCCCGCGTTCCCCCTGATCCCGGTCTCCTGTCTGCTGCCCTCCGATCCCCGCCCATGTCCCGACCGACAACGCCCCACGACGCGCTCTTCAGGAAATTCCTCGGCCATCCCGAAACAGCGCGGGATTTTCTGGACATCCATTTGCCCGCCTCCCTGCGCGCGCTCTGCGACCTTTCCACCCTGCGCCCGGAATCCGCCTCCTTCATCGAACCCGCCCTGCGGCCCGCCTGCTCCGACATCCTCTATTCGCTCAAGACCACCCAGGGCAACGGCTATATTTATTGCCTCATCGAACACCAGAGCACCCCCGACCCGCTGATGGCTTTCCGTCTGATGCGCTACAGCACCCTCGCCATGCAAGGCCATCTCGACAAGAACAAGGGCAAAGGCCCCAAAACACTGCCGCTGGTCATCCCCCTCCTGTTCTATCACGGTCAGGTTCGCCCCGACCCTTACGGCACCTCCTGGCTGGAGAACTTCGCCGATCCCGAGACGGCGCGCGTGCTCTATGGCAATCCCTTCCCGCTGGTCGACGTGACGGTCATTCCGGACGATGAGATACTGCGACACAAACGGATCGCGCTGCT